>JAVBPL010000108.1:0-17962 GCA_031549645.1 Ruminiclostridium sp.
ATCATTCATTTGAATGTCCTCCTTTTGATTAGTGTACAGTTGCCAGACCGTACTCTTATTATATCAAAGGGAGTTTCATTTTCATACTCACCGCTTAAGCTTTTTTGAACCCCCGGCACAGCTGGGGGTTTTCGTTTACAAAGAAGTAATCCCCCTCTGGAAAATACCAAAGGGGGATTACATATATTATTTATCTATTATCAATATCATTATAACTGCGGTGTTTCTTTATATTTTTATAAGCGGGGCGAATTATTTTACCGCCACCAATGAGCTCCTCAATTCTATGTGCGCACCAACCTGAAATGCGGGCAATTGCGAAAATCGGAGTAAATAATTCTTCAGGTAAACCCAGCATCTTATAAACAAAGCCACTGTAAAAATCGACGTTTGCGCTCACACCCTTGTAGGTCTTTCGTTTCTGTCCGATTACCTCAGGAGCAAGACGTTCGACTCTTGAATATAGCTCAAACTCCTCCTCCATGCCCTTTTCCTTCGACAGCTTCTCAACATACTGCTTGAAAATCAAGGCTCTAGGGTCAGAAAGAGAATATACAGCGTGACCCATTCCGTAGATTAAGCCCGCCTTATCAAAAGCTTTCTTATCAAGTAAATCTACAAGATACTGCGATATTTCCTCATCGTCATGCCAATCCTTTAGGTTCTCCTTCATGTCGTCAAACATACGGGAAACCTTTATGTTAGCACCACCATGCTTGGGACCTTTTAAAGAAGCAAGCGCCGCCGCAATTGTCGAGTATGTATCAGTCCCCGAAGAGGTAACCACACGAGTGGTAAAGGTCGAGTTATTTCCTCCGCCGTGGTCTGCGTGTACAACAAGTGCTATATCAAGCACATCAGCTTCAAGCTGGCTGTATTTGTTATCGGGACGCAGCATATATAGAATATTTTCAGCAGTCGAAAGCTCCTGCTGTGGCGCATGAATAAACAAGCTTTCATCTTCATGAAAATGCTTAAATGCATGATAACCATATACCGAAAGCCTTGGAAAGAGCGATATAAGCTGAACAGACTGACGAAGCACGTTCGGAACAGAAATATCCTCTGCTAACTCATCATAAGAATAAAGAGTTAACACACTCCTTGCGAGCGAGTTCATCATATCGGGACTGGGTTTTTTCAAAATTACATCACGGGTGAAGCTTGCAGGTAGGTCACTGTATGTATAAAGCAGTTCCTTAAACTCTCTAAGCTGCTCCTTAGTCGGTAGCTCCCCAAAAATAAGAAGATATGTAACCTCCTCGAAGCCATGCCTTTTTTCCTTTACAAAGCCGTTAACAATCTCCTCTATATCATAACCGTGATAATATAGCTTACCCTCGCAAGGAATCATTTCGCCGTCATCAATTGTGTATGCTTTTACCTCGGCAATTTTTGTAAGCCCTGCAAGAACACCCTTACCATTAATATCACGAAGTCCTCTTTTAACCTCATATTTTCCGAACAATTCAGGGTCAATTTGTAAATTTGTTTCAATTCTGTTTGCAAGCACCTTGATTTCGTCTGTCACCTCTGAATAAGATTTTAAACGTACTACCATTAGTATCCTCACTTTCACATTTGCTTAATATACCATTCTAGTATAACATAAAGTCAATGTATTTTCAAATATATATTATTTTTTTTACATATCCGATAGTAATAGTCGCTGTTTTTGTGTACTTTTCAACAAATAATATATAATTATTGAAATTTACTGCATATTATGATATACTATAAATAAGTGTTTATATAAATATAAAGAAATTGGTATTTAGTTTGAAAAAACTTTTTCATAGAATTATTCGTTTCATTGATAAAAGTTTTTTCAAACCCGCCTATACAGCTTGACCTCGGGTCAAAATGGCTCAAACAATAATACTCGCGCAGTATTCAGTATTTAGCCGTAAGGTGAAATACCAAGCTCGAAAGGAATTGATATTTAATATGAAAATTATAAAGTCGAATTCTTATAATTTCATACATGCAGACCCGTTTGACATACCATTACCCACCGTTTTTGAGCTGTATGCAGGCAATACTTTGCTTGTTGAGTACAGTATTTCAGAGGACGGTGTAGTTAATTATAATTTTAACCCCAATACAAATGAAAAAATTCTTACCAGCACAAAGAGACCCCTCGAATTAACTGATATATATTTTCTGCTTTACAGCCGTGTTATACCCGACAATACACCCTATACAAAGCTTGAGCTTGATAAATATGAGCTTGATGAATATAATCCATTTTCTATAATTCAAAAAAGTCATGGCATAATGCCTGGAGATAACTACTGGATACGCTTCCTCGACCAAGACTTGAATTATAAAAAGGCTTTAAAGGATTACCAGAGTTATAACGAAAAAATGTACCAAAAACACCTGGAAGCACAGAAAGCGTATTTCGAAACCATAAGTGTGCCAGCACCAATGCCAGTTCAGAATATCGATAAAATTTTACAGCAAAAGGATATTGATTTCGACAATCTATCCGAAAATATAAATAACATGCCAATGGTAAGCGAGGATTACAAGAAAAAGTTCGAGGTTGAAACAGTATCCGAACCCGATATAAAGCCCATGAGCGACGAAGAAATCAATTCAATGTTCGATAAAATGGGACTTATATTTAACGAGGAAGCTCCCGAAAAGGAGACAGAGCAAACGTCTGAGGACACATCGTCAGAAAAAATGTCAGATGATGCAATTGCGGCGATGTTCGCTAATCTGAACGCAGAACCCGAACCAGCGGCGGAACCCGCTCCGACACAAGCATCGTCAGAAAAAATGTCAGATGATGCAATTGCAGCGATGTTTGCTAATCTGAACGCAGAACCCGAACCAGCGGCAGAACCCGCTCCGACACAAGCATCATCAGAAAAAATGTCAGATGATGCAATTGCGGCGATGTTCGCTAATCTGAACGCAGAACCCGAACCAGCAGCAGAACCCACTCCGACACAAGCATCATCAGAAAAAATGTCAGATGATGCAATTGCGGCGATGTTTGCTAATTTGCAAGATAAATAATAAATATTCAAAGCTAAAAGGACTGTTCAGCAACGAACAGTCCTTTTTATGATAATCTGTTTTTAAAATCCGAATACGAAAATTCTCTTATAACATCAATTTTACCGCTAGTCCGAAGTATCGCAATCGAAGGTAAAGCCATTCCGTTAAAGGTGTTATTCTTCACCATTGAGTATATCGCCATATCGCAGAAAATCAATTTATCACCGATATTAAACTCCCTGTCGAAGGAATAATCTCCGATTATATCACCAGCAAGACAGGTATTGCCGCCCAAACGATAGGTGAACATTTTTTCATATGACTCCCCTGCTCCGATAATATTCGGTCTGTACGGCATTTCGATTACATCTGGCATATGGCAGGCGGCTGAAGCATCAAGAATAGCGATTTTCATACCATTGTCAACTATCTCAAGTACCGTTGAAACAAGATAACCCGCATTTAGTGCAACAGCTTCCCCTGGCTCTAAATACACCTCGACATTATACTTTTCTTTGACTTTCAGAATACATCTTTTAAGACAATCGAGGTCATAATCAGCTCTGGTTATATGATGCCCTCCGCCGAAATTAATCCATTTCATGTTATATAAATATTCGCCAAAATTATCTAAAAAAGCATTTAATGTCTTTTCAAGTGCATCGGAGTTCTGCTCGCATAGTGTATGAAAATGGAGTCCTTCAATCCCTGTAAGTAAATCTGGACGAAAATTTTTCCTTGTAACACCGAGTCGCGAATACTCTGAGCATGGGTCATAAATGCCATGCACTTGGGTAGAAATCTCGGGATTGATGCGAAGTCCAGCACTTACGCCTTTAACCCTATCCTTATATTTAACCCACTGCTCAAACGAATTAAAAACAATATGGTCGCATATCTCTACCAGCTCATTAATCTCATCTTCCAAAAATGCGGGTGAAAACACATGGTTTTCTTTCCCCATTTCTTCCTTAGCGAGCCTTGCTTCATACAGTCCGCTTGCAGTCGTTCCAGAAATATATTTTCCGATGAGACCGTATAACGAAAACTGCGAAAAAGCTTTCTGCGCTAGCAAAACATGACAACCCGTGCTAATTTCAAGCTCATGCAGAATTTCGAGATTTTTTATAAGCCTTACTTCATCGGTAACATAGCAAGGTGTTTTTACATCAAATAACGCCTTCATTAATCAACCAAAACTGGCTCAAACGACTCCTCGAAAGGCAGCCCCCACTTATTAAGTGCTTCCATAAACGGGTCGGGGTTAAATTCCTCAATATTATAAACACCCGCGCCCTTCCAAGTGCCAGTCATAAGCATCATTGCACCAATCATAGCCGGAACACCCGTAGTGTAGGAAATCGCCTGAGAACCGACCTCTTCATAACATTCCTGATGATCGCAAATATTATAAACATAGTATTTAACTGGTTTCCCGTCTTTTTTACCCTGCATAATACAGCCAATATTTGTTTTACCAACTGTTCTCGGTCCGAGAGAAGCGGGGTCAGGCAAAACCGCCTTCAAGAACTGGATAGGAACTATTTCCTTACCCTCGTACATGATAGGCTTAATCGAGGTCATACCTACGTTTTCAAGGCATTTTAAATGCGTTAAATAGCTCTGTCCAAAAGTCATAAAGAAGCGTATTCTCTTAATTCCCTTTATGTTTAGTGCAAGCGACTCCAATTCTTCATGATGCAGTAAATACATATCCTTGTCACCGACACCCTTGAAATTATACTCACGCTTTATTTCCATAGGCTCGGTTTCAACCCAGTTTCCATTCTCCCAGTAGCTGCCCTTAGCACTAACCTCACGAATATTAATTTCGGGATTAAAATTCGTCGCAAAAGGATAACCGTGGTCGCCGCCGTTACAGTCGAGTATATCTATATATTCGATTTCATCAAAATAATGCTTCATTGCATAGGCGCAGTAAACACCCGTAACACCAGGGTCAAAACCGCTGCCTAACAATGCGGTAATTCCCGCTTCCTTGAATTTTTCGCGATACGCCCATTGCCATTTATACTCAAACTTTGCAGTATCCAGCGGCTCATAATTCGCAGTATCAACATAATTAGTCTTTGTAATTAAGCAAGCGTCCATTATAGTTAAATCCTGATAAGGCAGTGCAAGATTTAACACTACATCAGGCTTAAACTCATTTATCAGTGCCACAAGCTCGTCTACATTATCGGCATCAACTCTGGCAGTCTGGATTTTTGTTTTTGTTTTTCCCTCAAGGTCTGCTTTTATCTTATCACACTTGCTCTTTGTGCGGCTGGCAATCATGATTTCCTCGAATACCTCGCTGTTCTGACAGCACTTGTGTATCGCAACAGATGCAACTCCACCTGCGCCGATTATCATACATCTTCCCATTATTATTCTCCCTCCAATTTTACTTAGAAATAAATAGCATCAGCTCTCTTACCACCTTACACGCAAGCGCAGTAGATGCGCCCGAATGGTCATATGGCGGCGAAAGCTCGTTAACATCACAGCCTACTATATTTAAGCCACTTACTGCCTTCATCGCACCAATAAGCTCGTTAAAGCTTATCCCACCCGCTTCGGGAGTTCCCGTTGCGGGAAATGCCGATGAATCAAGAACATCTAAATCTATCGTTAAGTAAACAGGCTTATTCTTTAGACTATCAGCAATCTCCGAAACCGTGTTCACAGTAAATTTTTCGGTATAAACATGATTTTTGCCCCAAATAAATTCTTCCCTGTCACCCGAACGAATACCGAACTGAAAAATTCGCCCGTCTCCGATTAAATCATGGCATCTCCGTATTACACTTGAATGTGACAGGCTCTGTCCTAAATATTCATCTCTTAAATCTGTGTGAGCATCAAGATGAATTATCACTATATCATTATAACGCTCGTGCACCGCCTTAAATGCACCGAGCGTAACCAGATGCTCTCCGCCAAGCATCAGCGGTATTTTGTTATCTGAAACAATTCCCTTAACCTGCTCATATATCATATCGAGAACAGGCTCAGGATTTCCGAAAGGAAGCTCAAGTTCTCCAAAATCAAAAACCTTAATATCGCACAAATCCTTATCCTGATAAGGGCTGTATGTCTCAATCCCAAAGGACTCCGAGCGTATCGCCTTACCCGCGAAGCGTGTACCAGGGCGGTTCGAAGTGGTACCGTCATAAGGCGCACCGAAAATCACAATATCGGCATCAAGGTAATCGCTGTCGCAGGCAATAAAAGTCTCAATATTCTTAGATATCATGTCTCGCCTCAACCTCTCTCAGCATTTCCTCAACATAATTCGGCAGTGCAAAGCATCCAAAATGAAGCTGCGTGTTATAATATTTAGTATCGAGACCTAACACATTCCACTTTGCAGGGTTAAAATCATTGGTCGGGTGAAGCTTCTTTGACGCAAAGCCGAAAAGCCAATGCCCAGAGGGATAGGTCGGGATATGAGCCTGATAAATCTTTGCTATGGGGAAGGTATCATATATCCGTTTATGTGCTCGTTGCATGGAATCGCTGTCGTTTTTATAGAAGGGGCTTTCGTTTTGGTTTACCATAATCCCTGTTTCGTTCAGTGCATTATAACAGTTTCCGTAAAATTCTTTCGTAAATAAATCCTCGCCAGGTCCAAACGGGTCTGTGGAATCGACGATTATCAAATCATATTCATTCTGGCACTTTCTGATAAACTTCATGCCGTCCTGATAATAAATATTAAGCCTAGGGTCATCAAACGAGCAGGCGGTAGTCGGAAGATATTTTTTGCTGATTTCAACCACCAGCTCATCAATTTCCACTAAATCAATCCGTTCTATACTGTCATAACGGCACAGCTCCCGTATCGCCCCGCCATCACCTGCACCGATAACCAAAACCTTCTTGATATCAGGGTTTACCGCCATAGGAACATGAACTATCATCTCGTGATAAATAAATTCGTCACGCTCTGTAAGCATCATCAGACCGTCAAGAGTCAGAAAACGTCCGAATTCCTTCGACTCGAAAACGTCTATGCTCTGAAACTCGCTCTGTCCTGTATATAACTGCTTAGTAACCTTAATTGAAAACCTTACACTATTAGTGTGATATTCGCTGTACCATAAATCCATTTATTCTATTCCTTTATTACGTTAATACGGTTAATCTGCATATCCTCCGCACCCGTCATGAAGCAGCCCTTTTCCTTTGCGTAGACTATATATTCGACTATATCGGAAGTTATAAGCTCTCCTGGTGCCAGTATCGGTATCCCTGGAGGGTAGCACATTACAAATTCGCCAGATACCTTTCCGATTGTTTCACTAAGCGGAAGCGACTTCTTTTCTGAATAAAATGCATCTTGAGGAGAAACAAGCACGGTGGGATTAATATAATCGTTATGATGTATTCCAGCACGATTTTTCTTATAACGTCTGCGTATTTCAGTTAAAGCTCCTACAAGTCTCTCTATATCTCTTTCCCTGTCCCCGACTGAAATATACGCCAAAAAGTTTCCGATATCCCCAAACTCAACTTGAATATCATAATCATCTCGAAGTAAATCGTAAACCTCAATCCCCGCAAGTCCTGTATCTAGCGTAGAAACCGAAAGCTTTGTTATATCAAAATCAAATATGCTGTCCCCATTTGCTTTTTCCCTTGAATAAGCGTAATAATCGCCAATCTGATTAATTTCACTGCGCCCGTATTCGGCAAGCATAATTACTCTGTCGAAAATCTCTTTTCCGTTTAAAGCTAGATTTTTCCTCGAAATATCAAGGCTCGAAAGCAGCAGATAGCTTCCAGAGGTCGTCTGAGTTAAATTAATTATCTGCCTTACATAACCGCTGTTGACGTTTTTTCCAGTAATTAAAAACGAGCTTTGAGTAAGCGAGCCACCCGATTTATGCATACTTACTGATGCCATATCTGCACCAGCCTTCATCGCATTTATCGGAAGTCTGTCATTAAAATAAAAGTGCGTTCCGTGCGCCTCGTCCACTAAAACCAGCATTCCATATCTATGCGCAAGCTCGGTAATAGATTTTAAGTCGGAACAAATTCCGTAATAAGTCGGGTTATTTACAAGTACCGCTTTGGCATCGAGGTTTTCCATTATCGCTTTTTCTATATCAGAAAGCGACATACCTAGAGCTATACCTAATTCACGGTCAGTAGCAGGATTTACATAAACAGGAATCGCACCGTTAAGCACCATAGCATTAATAACACTTCGGTGAATGTTTCTCGGAAGTATTATTTTATCGCCTCTTTTGGACGCCGAAAAAACCATCGCTTGAACCGACGAGGTGGTTCCACCCACCATAAAAAAAGCATGACTAGCACCGAAAGCATCAGCCGCAAGCTTCTCGGCGTCGGCAATTATGGACACTGGGTGGCATAGGTTATCAAGGGGCTTCATAGAATTGACATCAAGGTTCATACATGATTTCCCGAGGAAATCAGTCAGCTCCTCGTTTCCTTTACCCCTCTTATGCCCTGGTACATCAAACGGTACAACACGCTGTTTCTTAAAATTTTCCAGTCCCTCTTGAATAGGCGCTAAATTTTGGTTAAGCTTATACAATACTTTTTCCGTCCCAAATCCTTTTAATATATATTACTGCCTGAAAATATTTCTATCATTTCCTGTCTAAGATTGTTGGTTATATCAAGCCTTGTTTTCGGTGGAAGCTCGTACACATCAGTATTAAACAGATAGTTTTGCAAATCAATTTCCTTAATAAGCATCTTTGTGTGGAAGGTGTTCGCCTGATAAACATTGATATCCACCGCATCATACCGTTTCGTTGTAGCTGTATCAATATAATCCTGAATAGAATTCACCTTATGGTCGATAAAAAGCTTCTTTCCGTCAATATCACGGGTGAAGCCTCTGACACGATAATCCATAGTTATTATGTCCGAATCAAAGCTTCCTATTAAATAATCGAGTGTTGAAAGCGGTGTGATTTCGCCGCAGGTAGCAACATCAATATCAACCCTAAAGGTTGCAAGACAAGTTCCAGGGTGATATTCAGGATAAGTATGCACAGTTACATGGCTTTTATCGAGATGCCCTACCACAGAATCATTAGAGAGATTTTTAAGCATTGATTCTTCTGCGATAAGTATTGTCACACTTGCTCCCTGAGGCTCATAATCAGCTCTCGAAATATTAAGCACCTTAGCGCCAATCATATCTGTAACATTAGTCAGAATTGTGGTTAAACGCTCTGAGTTGTATTGTTCGTCAATATATGCGATATAGTCCCTTTGTTCACGCTCGGTTTTAGCGTAGCAAACATCATATATATTGAAGCTTAGAGCTTTTGTGAGATTGTTAAAGCCGTACAATGTGAATTTTGAATCCATTTTAATTCCCTATTCCTTTTAAAAATAAAAAAAGCCCAAGTGTATCTAATAACACTTGAGCGAAATTACGCAGTCAAAGCTTGATAAATATACGGAATTATCCTTATTATTTATTCAAACGGCGAGTCTATATAGCAAGAATTTTACTTTTACTACTCTTATTGACTTTCACAAGTGTGATATGATACTCATAAAATAGCGTTTCAACGCTCTAATCAATAATGCAACGAAAGTTGCCAAAATTCGGCTTTTGACCCAGCTGTCCGTATGGCTATAAATCCTTTGGTTAAGGAATGGTCAAAATAATTCTGCAAAATAGACTTTTGCTTAACACATTATACAACATTTTTGTCATAAATGCAAGATAAAACGACTTGTGGGTTATCACGAATTTTTATACCACAGATAGTATATATTGTACAACTTTTATGCTTTTTATGACTTAACGCCAAATTTTTTCATTAGTCTTATATCATTTCCATAAAAAGCGAGAATATCAAAGGTAAATAATCTGGACGAAAATCTTTCGCCGTAACGGTCGGTTATTTCGGATAAAGTAAGGTTGGTGTTCACAATTGTGGGAAGTCCTGCATTAATTCGGCTGTTTATTATATTGTAAAGTACCGAGTTCACAAACTGACTTAAAAATTCCGTCCCCAAATCATCGAATATCAGAAGGTCTGTCTTTTGGAGTAAATCAAGGGTATTATCACCGCTGTTAAAATCAAAATGCTCCTTCTCCATTCTCCGAAGTAAATCGGGAGCCGAGCCATAAACTACGCTGTATCCCTTTTTAAGCACAACATCAGCAACCGAAAGAGACAGGTGCGTTTTTCCAAGTCCGGTTGCGCCTCTCATAAGTATTCCGCCGAGCGGCAGATGAAAATTCTCGGCGTATTCTTTGCAAAAGTTAAGATTATGCTTAATAATGTCGTTGATTTTCGTTGTACCTCCGTCAATTGCCTTATCTGGATATAGCGACAAATCAAAGGTATCAAAGCTTGAAAGCTTCATCGGCGACGTGCTGTTTATAGTAGCCGAGGCAAATCTTTTCACTATATCCATAAAGCAAGAGCAATGTCCGTTATTAAAAACACCTGTGTCCTGACACTTATTGCAGGAATAAATATCGTTTAAATAATCCGCTTTATATCCGTTTTTTACAAGTAGCTCTTCAATTTTCATCTGGGTATCAAGATTTTCTTTTTCAAGTTCCTTAAGTCGCTCTTTTATATCCTCGGGCTTTTCATCGCTAAAAAACAGTCCGCCCAGAATGGCACCTGTGCTTGCAAGCTTTTGGCTCAATACGTTATATTCGTTATATTTACTTGAAATCTCTCTTTTTCTGCCGCTTCCTTTATTTTCATTTGCAGCTCTGATTTTAGCAAGCTCAAGCTCTGCTTCCGTGTAATATTTTGAATTAAAGCTCATACAAATTCCTCGTTATTTTCCGTATTTTTCCATCGAAGCCCGTGTAATTTCATCTACATCAAAGGATAACTGCCTATCGGCTTGTTTTTCATTCTTATGCTTGGCTTGAGTTGCCTGAAGCTGCTCCTTGCTCTTTATTCCCTTACTGTTCCAGTCCTCAAGAATTTTATTCATATATGGAAATGATAATTTACCCGCACTGTTGAGCGTTAATTGATATGCTTCATCTATCATTTCAATCGAAAATCCATATTCAGTGGTCCACTTTTCCAGCATCTTCTTTTGCTCCTTCGAAAACGCACTGTTAAGCTCGAACATTTTCTTAAATTCATTCTCCCTAGCGGAAAAATCCTTCATCTTCTTTAATTCGGCTTCAACCTTTTCAATCGTCATAATGTCGCGTTCAAGCCAGTCAAGTGCAATTTTCTTTATGTAAGACGGGGTGGCCTTATTTATCGAGGAGCAGTATTCAAGAAGCATCAGAGTACATTCAACTGGTATTCCTATTTCCTCGGTTATAATCATTAAGGTGTTCTGTTCTGTGTGGTTAAGCGGACGCCCAAATAATTCTGTACAGAATTTAAAGAGAAAATCCACTTCCTTGCTGCCCCTAACGCTCTGTGCTATTTCTTTTGGGTAATAACGTGTTTCTCTTTCAAGCGCAATTTTTTTAACACTCTGCTGTGAAACATCACTCGTGAGCTTAATTACCTCGTCGCTTGGGCTCTTAACAGGCTTTTGTGTCGGTTTTTCTTCAGTAGGGATTAATTCACCCTCTTTGACAGTGAATAGTCCAACCTCATTCCAAAACATCAACGCATCTTCTGCATCACCGGCTTTTATTCCAGTAGCCTTACTAAGCTCCTCCATAGAAATTTCATCAGAGGCGTTTCTTAAAAAATAAAGCAAAACCTTTAGATTATTCCCGCTTGCAAGCTTTATATATTTATCAACAACAGCCGTCGGAACAGCAAATATACTATTCCACGAGCCCATATTTAAAAAGTAACTCATTATAATTCCTCTTTTTCCTTACTTAACATACACATTATAACATGTAATATAAAATTTTGCAATAAAATTGATTAGCCCTCGCAGTTTTACCTGCGAGGGCCATTATACTTAGTATATACTTAGTACATCGGACTATTCCTTTCAAACAGAAGTTCCGGATTTAATATTTTAGATATAAGTCCTATCACTCTCCTGTGAACTTGGTATATTTTATACCTGGAATATTCAATTTTTGATTATGAACCTATTATTTTAACGCCTTTGCCGTTTTTTTAGGTCATATCTATATGATAATTACTTGAAAACTACCTTTTATTTAAACGCACTTTGCGGTTAATTTGGCATCCGCCGCTACACAAGGTTTCAAGCTGTTCCTGCTACTGCGAGATTAGCCCTGCTTATGTAGGTAATAATACGATTAAACATCGAATTTTATTCGTTAAAGCTTAGCCGTATGAGCCAGACTTTAAACTGAACAATATATGTCTACCTAACAAGTCGCCGAGCCACAATCTCGATGCAGCTCACTATATTCACCTTCCATTGGACTCGCTTCCTTTCTCGGTCTTATTTACAGATTAATTACGGATTAATCATGCATCTTGGATACATCATCTGCTGCTTACTTAGAATAACTTAATCATACACAAAACAGCAAACCCTTTATCCTTGCCTCAGATTTCCAAATCAGCTCTTAAGCCTCGCTTCAACTATTAAAACACACAACGCATATTTCCTCTTTTTTAGCTCTTTATAACATTAGTACTCTTTGCTTTGCTTGTATGTTTTAATTTCTTCGGCTGTTCTTATCATTCATTACTGGTCATGCTCTCCGTATTACCATACCGACGAGACATTAACTCTTATGATGATACTCTGCCGTTCGTTTCGCTTTGGTGAATGTTCGCTGTGCGTTCGATACCATCGTATCAGTTTACGCTTTCACCTTTGCTTAACTGCTGTTGTTCTTCTGTGACTTTAGTTTACCACATAATCCTGCTATTGTCAATAGTTTTTTCATGTACATTATGCACAAATTTTAAGTCCATTGTTTATATATTTATCGCAATATATATGAACAATTTGTGAATTCTTCATGATATGCAGTTTTTTCATATTGACAAAATAAAAGTTATGAAGTATAATGAGACTGTTATGGTGAAAAATAAATTTATATATGTACAGAAAGGTTATTTTATGGCTGATTTAGAAAAGAAATCAATCGATAACGAAGAAGAATATGAACCCGAGATTGTCGATTTAGACGGCGAGTCTTTTGAGGTTATTGATGCGCTTGAGGTTGACGGCGTTAATTATGTAGCTCTTGTTCCTTATGTTGAGGATATCGACGATGAAACAGATGAAACTGAATTCATTATATTAAAAGAAGTTGAAGAAAACGGCGAATTTTACCTCGCAACTATTGACGACGATGAGCTTTATTCCAAAATTGGCGAGCAATTCATGAACCATTTCGACGAGCTTTTTGAGCTTGACGACGACTCTGAATAATAAAAACACTACTGCTTCGTGCGTTTCAGCATGATTTTTATAATCCAACACTTATAAAACGGGATTTCTACTCTGTCAGTGGATTGCAGACCTCCCTCTTTTGAGGATGAAGGGAGCGTGAAGCTGCAGGAGATTTTTACCCACCCTGCTTTGTGCGGGTTTTATACGTCATGCCACGGCGTTTGCGGTCATAGGCGGCTTCCCTCGGGTTGCCGCCTTTATGTTTACATATTCGTTATTTATTCTTCTTCCCATCGAATTTTTCCTTTAGCTTTTGCAAAGCCTTTTTTTCTATCCTTGAAACATACGAGCGTGAAATTTTAAGCTGCGTTGCAACTTCACGCTGAGTTAACGCCCTCTCAGTACTCCCGTATGTACTGTTAAGCCCGTAACGCTTGCAAATAATAAGCTTTTCCCGCTCATCGAGACACTCGTTTATAAATTTATATAGCTTTTGAAAATTTATAAGTAAATCTACCTCATCCGCAATGCAAGTCGGGTCCTTAAAAATATCAGCTATTGTTATTTGATTGCCGTCCTTATCAGTATCAATCGGCTCATTCATGAAAACCTCGGTTTGCTGTCTTTTAGTTTTTCTAAAATACATTTTAATTTGATTATCAATGCATTTACTGGCATAGGTACTGAAATTAATCTGCTTTTCACAATTGAATGTCTCTGCGGCACGAATAAGGCCTATGGTGCCTATTGAAATTAAATCATCTTGCTCCTTTGAGTCAGAATAATTTTTTCTTACTATATAAGCTACAAGTCTTAGATTATGCTCAATTAGTTTATTCCTCGCCGCATTGTCACCCTCGGCTATTCTTTTTAAGCAATCTGCTTCTTCTTTTTTTGACAGCTGCTTTGGGAAAACGCCGTTATTTTCAAGATGCAGCGCCAAATACATCAGATTTTGTAAAGCAAGCTGAATTAGTGTAGAAAACAAATAAATCCCCCCCGTATCATATATATTCCGCCATTAGATTATATGCAATACCACTTGTCTTTTTTCTTATTAAAATAGAAATCTTTTGACAAATTGTCACTTTAATGCTATAATACATATAAAATTATTAAGGGGAGTTGAGTATGTTGCTTAATAACCGCGTAATAAACAGCGGCATAATTAGGACAAAGGATAATTGCACTGGTTGTAATAAATGCCTCGCGGCTTGTCCCTCCTTTAGTGCTAACATAGCTATTACCGATAACGGCAAGAACAAGGTTTTTATCGACCAGGAACGATGCGTTATCTGCGGAAAATGTATGAGCTTTTGCACCCACGATGCAAGAGAATATATAGATGATTGTGAGGCTTTTTTCGACGATTTAGAAGCAGGAGATAAGAATATTTCACTCCTAATTGCGCCGTCCTTTACGATTAACTATCCCTTAACATATAAGAAAATATTAGCCGCCCTAAAAGCAAAGGGCATTAATCGCATTTATTCAGTGAGCACAGGTGCGGATATAACCGTTTGGGGATATATAAAATATCTCAAGGAGCACAAGGGTGAACGTGGACTTATATCACAGCCCTGCCCCACAATTGTAAACTACATAGAAAAATATTGCCCTGATTTAATAGATAAGATAATTCCTGTTCAAAGCCCCTTAATGTGCCTTGCGGTTTATCTCAGGAAGTACCTGGGTGTAACCGACAGCTTCGCTTTCATAAGTCCTTGTATTGCTAAAAAGCAGGAAATTCACCGTGGAGCCAATGAAGGGCTTGTTGATTACAATGTCACATTCACAAACTTAATGAAAAAGCTCGATATTTCCGACGATGAAAATAACGAAGAACTTATAAACGATGCTGTCACTGACTTCGAGCTTGAATATGGAATGGGTGCAGTTTTCCCAGAGCATGGCGGACTTCGTGACAATATTGAATTTTATTTAGGCTTATACAGCGAAAATTACGTTGACCAAAAGGCTGGTGAAAATTACGCATACAGCTTCCTTGATGCATTTTCATTAGAACATGGCGAGAATGATGAATGTCAGGCAATGTTAAACGACCTGCTCAACTGTGCCAAGGGCTGTATTTACGGAACAGGTACAGAAAACGGGACCAAGGACAGCAGCATTATTTCATATTATACGCATAAAAACAGGGTTGAAAAATTAACACCAAGCGAGAACGGTACTCTTAGGCAGCTCTCAGGAGCCGAGGAGCTTCAAAAGCTGAATGAACGTTACAGCAACCTAAAGCTTGAGGATTTTCTTACCACATACCGTAACCGTTCATACAAAGAAAGAGAAATATCAAGTGATGAAATAACCGAAATTTTCCATACAATGTATAAATTTAACGACGACGACTGTCATATCGATTGTAACTCCTGCGGGCTTCGCTCCTGTAAGGATATGGCAAAAGCAATCGCACTTGGCTATAATCATAAGGAAAACTGTATCGATTATTCTAAAAAGAAAATTGAGCTTGAACATCAAGAAGCATCTAAGCACAAGAAAAAATACGATATTTTACAGGATACCTCAACTGACGATACAAAGAAAAACATCGATCAGTTAACAGGACTTAAAAATAGATATGCGGTGGAGCTTGCCATCGAAAAGGCCTTAAATTCCGCCAAAAGCGGTAGTTACAAGTGCTGCTTGCTTTGTATCGATATAGACGATTTTATTTCGTTTAATAACACCTACACCTTCCAGTTTGGTGATAATATTCTCATAGCTTTTTCAGAATTTCTCAAGGAAACCTTTGATGACTCTTGCGTTTTCAGAGCAGGCGGCGACGAGTTTTACATACTGCTTCATCATACCGACGAAAAAACGTTAAATGATGCACTTGAAAAAGTATTTGACAGAACCAAACATTCATGGAAAATATCGGGCAGCAGTATCTACATTACGGTGAGTATCGGTGTAACAGAATTTCCTAAAGCCGACAATTCCGTAAATAATATAATCAACAACGTAGATTATGCCATCAGAAATGCTAAGAAAAACGGTAAAAACTGTTATTTCGTATTTGAAACTGCCGAGACGAGAGACATGAACAAGCGTATGGACCTCATTCGCCAGCTCAAGGGCGCCGTTCTCAATGATTTTCGCAATTTTGATGTGCATTATCAACCATGGGTTTCAAACACTGGTGAAATTGTAGGTGCCGAGGCCTTATGCCGTTGGAGTGACAATTACGGAAATAGGGTTTCTCCTGTTGATTTCATTCCTGTAGCCGAGAGTATAGGTCTGATTATTCAGATAGGCGAGTTTGTACTTGAACAAGCCGCAACCCATTGCAAGGCTATAAATGAAAAACACCCGAATTTCCAAATGAGCATAAACGTTTCCGTAAAGCAGTTCAATCTCCCTGATATATATGAGAGATTTATGGTTATTCTCGACCGTGTTGGGGTTCAAAAGAAGAATATCGTGCTTGAGATAACCGAAAGCCTAGGAATAGAGGATTTAGATAAGCAGCGAAAGATTTTCAATCAATTCAAAAGTAGCGATATTCAAATCGCACTTGATGATTTTGGTACAGGGTATTCTTCTTTAAGCTACATAAACGAGCTTCCGCTCGATATCGTAAAGGTTGATAAATCATTCCTCGCGAATATCAACAAGCCATCAAATATGCTTAATTCTATCAGTAATCTGCTCCACGATACAGGCTGTAAGGTATTGTCCGAGGGAATAGAGTCAGAGGAACAGCTTGGCTACTGCCTCGGTGCAAACGTGGATAAAATTCAAGGCTTTTATTATTATAAGCCAATGCCCGCAACAGAATTACTCTTGCTGCTTAATGTGGAAGAAAAAAATTAACTTATAGCTTACCCGCCGCAGATAATCTGCGGCGGGCTTAATACTATTCCTATTCTGAAATGATTGTAAAAAATCTGTACAAAGTCCTTATATGCAAGACTTTTGATTGATTTTTAATCATTTCTATCTAGGATTAGTATAAATTATTCGGTAATAAATTTCATTTTGGGATATTCGGTTATTGCCTTTTCTATAAAAGCATTATATCCAGTTGTATCGTTTTTTTCAGCGGCTTTTTGGGCACCTGCGAGATAATAGCAAAAGCGATGAAGCTTCGGTAATATACGCACATCATAATCATTTAACAGCTCGTTATTATATAGGTTTGTTATATAAAGAGGATATAAGCTTTTTATCCTATTGCCGAGCTTCAATAATAGTTCTTTGTCCGCATTTTCACAGCAAATATCACATAAAAGCACAAAAAACTGGAGCATTGTCATACCAAAAGCCGCAAAATCCTCGTCGCAGTACTCTATCAGCATATTCGGTACACACTCGTCTATTTTTATGAGCGTATTTATAACACCCGACATTTGCTCAAAGCATAGCTTATCTATAATTAATTTAACATCTGTATTATTTTTAATACCAGCATAAATTAAAGCAGGCAGCTCAATATCAGACGAAATGCTGTTTATTAAGCTATTATAAAGCCCTTCATCAAACCTTATAAGCAGCTGCATCACTTCCGCTAAACGTCCCTTACACGCGGATAGCTTAAGTGCAAATTCGTTCTTATCAGAAGAATTATAAAAAGCTTTAAGTAAAATATTACCGCACATCTTTACAGCTTCGTCATCACAGCTTTCCGACACGCTCTTGTATATACCTGAAT
>JAVBPL010000162.1:0-7899 GCA_031549645.1 Ruminiclostridium sp.
AGGAAAGGTCTGAAGCACAATCTGTCCGTGATAGCTTTGGTCTGTGAGTGTTTCAAGATACCCTGTCATGCCCGTTGTAAAAACGATTTCCCCGAGACTTTCACCCCTAGCACCAAAATATTCACCCTCGAAAATTCTGCCGTTTTCCAGTATCAGATACGCTTTGTCCGACATTTAAAATTCCCCCTTTACTCCAGCTCGTTCTTAGTGATTTCCTCCGAACGGTGATTACCTGTGAAGCAGTTCGTGCAAAAAGGCACCTTGCAACGTGTACACGCCTTTTTAAGTCCATCTATACTTATAAAGCCTAGGCTATCAGCTCCTATCTGCTTTGCCATATTTTCAATGGTTAATTTATTTGCGATTAGGTTTTCTTCGTTATCAATATCGGTGCCGTAGTGACAGGTGTAGCAGAAGGGTGGAGAAGAAATCCTCATGTGCACCTCGCTTGCACCAGCGTGCTTAAGACTGCGGACGATTTTTTCGCTTGTGGTACCCCTAACTATCGAGTCATCAATCAGGACTATCCGTTTCCCTTTAACATTCGAGGATAGCGGGTTAAGCTTAAGCCTTACTGCACTTTCACGCTGCGACTGTGAGGGATAAATAAAGCTTCGTCCGATGTAGCGGTTCTTTACGAAGCCTGAGACTAACGGTATACCGCTTTGTCTGCTGTAACCGATTGCGGCTTCAAGCCCGCTGTCAGGAACTCCGCATACTATATCGGCATCAACTGGATATTCCTCTGCAAGCCTGACACCCATATTGAACCTCGCCTCGTAAACACTTAAGCCGTCAAGCATACTGTCAGCTCTTGAAAAATAAACATATTCAAATATGCACAGTCCGCAGTTCTCGTCCTTTTCTTTCAGGACCACCTCACTATATGTAATTTCGCCTTTTTCAATAACGACAACCTCGCCTGGTATAATGTCTCGTATTAGCTCAAATCCACAGCTATCTAATGCACAGCTTTCAGATGCTGCTGCGATACCGAAGCCGTTTTTCCCTATGCAAAGCGGGCGATAACCATTAGAGTCTCTGATAACTATAAGCTTCTCATCACCGCAGAGAACAATTAAGGAAAAAGCACCCTTTATCTGAGCGGCAGCCCTGATTACCCCTGAAAGAGTATCCCCCTCATTCATTATGTAGAAAGCAATTAGGGAGGACACCACCTCGCTGTCGCTGGTTGAATTAAAATTCAAGCCCTCAGCCTTAAGCTTTTCTTTAATCTCCCTCGCATTGGTGACATTCCCGTTATGAGCGACAGCAATTCGTCCCGTTAGAAATTCCGTGATGAATGGACCTGCGTTCTCCTTTGTGTTCCCACCTGTGGTAGAATATCTTGTATGACCGACCGCTGTGTGACTGGCTGGAAGTCTTTCAAGAATTTTAGTAGTGAAAACCTCGCTTACGAGACCTACGTCTTTGTGATAAAGAATTTTCTTATCTTTAATTGCGGCTATGCCTGCGCTTTCCTGTCCTCTGTGCTGTAAGGATAATAATCCATTATAAGTAATTCCAGCTGCCTCATCTGACCTGACACTTACGCCAAAGACGGCACATTCCTCATGCGGTTTATCGCTTTCCATTCTAGCTGTCATAAGAATTTATTATCTCCTCTGCAACTGCTCTTTTTGAAATTCTAAGGTCCATTGCTTGCTTTTCGATATGCTTATGTGCTTCATTTTCGCTCATTTTAAAACCCGAAATAAGTATATATTTTGCTCTGTCTACTATCTTTATGTCCTCAATTTTACGAAGCAGCTTCTTGTTTTCAGCTTCCATTTGCCTAACCTTGCTGTGAGCGGCTCTCGCAAGCTTAAGCGCTTGCCAAAAAAGCGTTTTGTTCATTGGCTTCTCAACGGTTATTATTCCGTAATCGTTGACTACCGCCGATACCTCATCGTAAAATTCACTTTTTACTATTAACATTACCTGACTGACATTTTTTACGGCAATGTCTCTCGAGAGGCTTTCGCCTGATTCATCTTTAAGAGGTGTGTTGATTATTACAATGTCAAAATCACGCTCGGAGATTATCCGCCTTGCCTCCTGACACGAATATATCACTGTGATTTTATCGAAATCGGAGCTTAACATTTCAGAAATATGCGTCGAGCTTTTTTCTCCACCCGAAACGATTAATGCACTTTCCGTAAAATCACCACCCCTCGTTAATAAATGCTATATGAACTTAAAGTACTTTTCCTTGCAAAACCTTGCCTTATCTCTTGCTTCGAGGTACATATTCCACTCCTCTTTTTTAATCGCAAGATATTTCCCGAGCATATTACCGTCAATAACCTCACGTACAAGCTCCGATGCTTCAGCAAGCCTGATTGCCTTTTCTAAGGTATCGGGCAGTGTTTTAAGATTGCGGGTGACATTATCCTCAGCCTTGTATAAATCGCTGTCGAGCGAAGGCGGCAAGGGTAGTTCATTCTCTATTCCGTAAATTCCCGCACCGATTATAAGCGCAAATGCGAGATAAGGGTTAATTGACGGGTCGGGTGAACGCAGCTCCATTCGCACCTTTTCACCGATTGCAGCTGGTATTCTTACAAGCTGTGAGCGGTTTTGATGTGACCATGAAACATATTTCGGTGCTTCAAAGGCTCCGAAGCGTTCGTATGAATTTATAATTGGGTTCAAAAATAGCGTTATTTCGGGGGTTTTTTCCAATATTCCTGCAATAAAGCTTTCGGTAATCTTCGTATAACCGTCGTTCTCTTTCCTGAAGATATTAAGCCCGTTTTTCGACAAGGAAATGTTCACATGGAGCCCGCTGCCGCTTTCGTTCGGAATAGGCTTCGGAATAAATGAAGCAAATAAGCCGTTCCTTGCCGCAACCGCTTTAACCACCGATTTAAAGGTCATGAGATGGTCGGCACAGCTTAACGCATCACTGAACTTGAAGTCTATTTCGTTTTGCCCCGGTCCTCTCTCGTGATGTGAGGTTTCGGGGTGAAGCCCCATTTCCTCAAGGCAAAGGCAAATCTCTCGTCTGATATTCTCACCCTTATCTAGCGGAGAAATATCGAAATAACTGCCATAATCGAGTGTTTCGTCGGTTGGGTCGCCGTTCTCGTCAGTTTTAAAAAGATAAAATTCACATTCGGCACCTATTTTACATACATAACCTAATGCCTCACATTTTTTTATCATCTTTTTTAAGATATATCTGCCGTCATGCGTAAATGGGGTACCGTCAGGATTTTTTATATCGCAGAAGAATCTTACAACCCTCCCAGGACCTGGTCGCCACGGCAAAACGCTCAAGGTAACTGGGTCTGGAAATAAAAGCAAATCTGACTCGTTCACCTCACGAAAGGCTTTAATGGCTGAGGCATCAAAGGATATACCATGCTCAAATGCATCTCTAAGCTCACCAGGCATAATCGAAATATTTTTCTGTATACCTAAAGGGTCGCAAAAGCCCAGACGTATAAACTTTACGTCATTTTCCTCCACAAATTCTAGTACCTCATTTACGGTTTCGGTCATTTTTATAATTCTCCCTATTCGACTGTGACGCTCTTTGCCAGATTGCGAGGCTTATCAATATCCAGTCCCTTATTTGCCGCTACATAGTAGCTTAATAATTGTAACACGATAACAGATAACGACGGCGAAAACAGCTCGTTTATAACTGGCAGCTTTATCACCGAGAGCTTTTCGCTTTCAATCATGGAACCCACACCTCCGATATAAAGCACTCTAGCTCCTCTGCTGATTACCTGCTCGATATTGCTGATAATTTTAGGTGTCAGCCTTTCAACGTTTGCAAGTGCAACCACTAATGTATTTTCCTCAATCAGCGAAATTGTACCATGCTTAAGCTCTCCGCCCGCATACGCTTCTGAATGGATGTACGAGATTTCCTTTAATTTTAGTGAACCCTCAAGTGCCGTGGCATAATCGATATTTCTTCCGATGAAGAATATGCTTTTATAAATTATACACCCTGCGGCATATTGCCCTATACTGTCGGTCTGAGCAAGAATTTCTTCAGCTTTTTGAGGTATTAATTCAATTTCCTTTCGAAGACTTACAGCATCAGCAGATGAAATTTTATTCAGTTTTTCTGCGAAGCTTATTGCTAAAATATACAGTATAGCGAGCTGCGCCGAAAAAGCCTTTGTCGTAGCAACTGCGATTTCAGGACCTGCTAGTGTATACACCGTGTAGTCAGTTTCCTTTGAAATCGTACTGCCTACTACATTCACAATCGAAAGCGTTGTTGCACCCTTACGCTTTGCTTCTCTCATTGCCGCTATTGTGTCTGCGGTTTCTCCCGACTGGCTTATCAGAATAACAAGACTTTGCTCATCTATTATCGGATTTTTATATCTAAATTCGCTTGCAAGCTCTATTTCCACTGACATTCTGAGCAACGATTCGAATACATATTTTGCCACTGCTCCCGCATTATAAGCTGAACCGCAGGCTGTAATTACGATTTTGTTATATCCCGTTATATCTATCTTATCAATTACACCCTTGTTTTTACCGTCACAAAGCGCAGAATTAATGGTATCTCTAAGGATTTTAGGCTGTTCCATAATTTCCTTAAGCATAAAATGCTGATACCCGCCTTTTTCGGCGTTATCCATACTCCAGGTTATGGTTTCGGGAGCTTTTTCAATTACCTCCTCATCCATATTGTAGAACGTTATTCTATCCTTTGACAGAACCGCTATTTCCTTGTCCTCCATGTAATAAACAGTGGAGGTATGCTTTAGGAGTGCGGGCACATCGGAGGCTATAAAATTCCCTTTATCCGACTCACCTACAATCAAGGGATTATCCTTCTTAACTGCTACAAGCACGTTAGGCTCATCAAGGCACATTATGCCTAAAGCAAAGGAGCCTTCAAGTGCATTGATTACCTTAATAACCGTGTCAATTATGCTTCCGTTATAATAATATTCCGCAAGCTGTGCGATAACCTCGCTGTCGGTTTCAGACTGAAATTTTACACCCTTTTCTTCAAGCCTGTCACGAAGCACAAGATAATTTTCGATTATGCCGTTATGAACAACCGCTATTTTTTTATTCTGCCCTATATGAGGGTGGGAATTTTCGTTAGACGGCTCACCGTGTGTTGCCCAGCGTGTGTGACCAATACCAGTCAGTCCATGGATTGAGGTTTTTTGCACCTCTGCCTCTAGCACCGAAAGCCGCCCCTTTTTTTTAATCATCTGAAATTCGCCGTCTGAATAAATAGCAATTCCTGCCGAATCATAACCTCTGTATTCCAGCTTTGAAAGTCCGTCGAGAATTATAGGTACTGCATTTTCACTTCCCGAATAACCAATAATACCGCACATAATAACCGCTATTTCCTTTCAAAAAATTAATCCATCACAATGTAATCTTCACGGCTTGCGCCAACGGAAACATATTTTATCGGACAATTCACTGCTTTTTCAATATACATTATATAATCAAGTGCTTGTTTAGGTAAATCCGCTTTTTTCCTGCATTTTGAAATATCGGTTTTAAAGCCCTCAAGATACTCATAAACGGGTTTTGCTCTGTTAAGCCTTTCACCCGTGGGGAAACACGTCGTCTTTTCACCGTCTATTTCGTAGGCGGTGCAAACTGGAATTTTATCCATATAAGAGAGAACATCAAGCTTTGTGAGCGCTAAGGCATCGGCACCCTGAACCTTTACACCATAAAGTGACGCTGGAATATCAAAGCCGCCTACCCGTCTCGGTCTGCCTGTTGCCGCCCCATATTCGCCGCCCGCCTCACGAAGCTGCTCAGCTTCTTTTTCGAAAAGCTCGGCAGTGAAAGGACCTTCACCCACACAGCTTGAATACGCCTTCATTATCCCTACCGTACCGTCAAGCCTAACACCAGGAATACCCGCTCCTATCGGCGCATACGCCGCAATTGTTGATGACGAAGATGTATAAGGATAAATTCCAAAATCAATATCACGGAGTGCACCGAGTTGTGCCTCGAACATTATCCTCTTATTTTCGTTCACCGCTTCGGTCAAATAATCCGTTGTATCGGTGATGTATGGAATAAACTCGTCTCCAAAATCCTTGAGCCATTTGAGAATATCCTCGGTGTTAACTTTTTCCTCTCCGTAACCCGAAAAAATTAGGTTCTTCCACTCTAGTATATCTGCCACCTTTTCGGATAATTTTTGAGTATCTAAAAGGTCGCCCATTCTAATGCCTTTTTTAAGGTATTTATCACCGTAAACAGGTGCAATACCCCGTCTTGTTGAACCGTATTTTTTGTCACCAAGCCTATTTTCTTCCATAATATCCTGCATTTTGTGATATGGCAGGCAGATTATAGCCCTGTCGCTTATTTTAAGGTTTTCGGGAGAAATTTTAATTCCCTTCTCTTTAAGTCTTTGAGCCTCTCCGAAGAGATGCTCAAGGTCGATAACCATTCCGTTGCCCATAACATTTATGGCACCTTCACGAAAGATTCCCGAAGGCAGCAGATTGAGAATAAATTTACCCTTATCATTAATTACCGTATGCCCCGCATTGTTCCCACCCTGATAACGACAGATTATATCATAGTCTGACGAAAGTAAATCTACCATTCGTCCTTTGCCCTCGTCGCCCCAGTTAATACCCACTACTGCTGTAAGCATGATGACACCCCCTTAAACTTTAATTTCTGCATCTACATCTGTTTTAATTAATTCACTGTTTGCATCAAGTATTTTTTTTACTTCTATTAAAAATTCCTCGGTCTGCTTTTCCGCTCTGCCGGTGAAATTCTCAGCCGACATTATTATATTCATTTCAGCTTCAGTTAAACCGAATTCTTTATCATCTAGTATACGTTTCATTAAGTCATTGTCGCCGCCATTCAGCTTTATCTCCTTTGCCGCCGCCGTCGAATGAACCCGTATTCTCTCATGCAGGCTCTGGCGGTCGCCGCCCTTTTTAACACAGTACATAAGAATATTTTCCGTTGCCATAAAGGGTAATTCTTCCACCAGATGTTTTTTCATCATTTCGGGATAAATGCTTACTCCCCCGATAATATTAATATACAGCATCAGTACCGCATCAGCCGCCAAAAACGCTTCTGGGATTGAAATACGCCTGTTTGCCGAGTCGTCGAGTGTTCTTTCGAGCCACTGTGCGCTTGCTGTTAACGCTGGGTTTTCTGCGGCTGTCATGATGTATCTCGAAAGAGAGGCAATTCGCTCACTTCTCATCGGATTTCTCTTATATGCCATTGCAGAGGAGCCGATTTGCTTATCCTCAAACGGCTCGTCAAATTCCTTAAGGTGCGACAACAATCTTAAATCATTCGAGAATTTATAAGCACTTTGTGCAATTCCCGAAAGAACACTCAGCACAAAGTAATCGAGCTTTCGGGTATAGGTCTGCCCGCTAACGGAAAACACCTTATCAAAACCCATCTTGTCTGCAATTTTCTTTTCAAGCTCGGTGACTTTATTATGGTCTCCGTCAAAAAGCGCAAGGAAGCTTGCACCTGTTCCCGTTGTGCCCTTGCAGCCGAGTAGCTTTAAGCCGCCTATTATAAAATCAAGCTGCTCCAAATCAAGTATCAGGTCCTGAAGCCAAAGAGAAGCACGTTTTCCGACTGTTGTCGGCTGTGCTGCCTGAAAATGCGTGTATGCAAGTGTAGGAATATCCTTATTCCTATCAGCAAAATCTGCTAAAGCAGAAATGGCATTAACAAGCTTCTTCTTTATAACAGTGAGGGCCTCTTTCATCACGATTATGTCGGTGTTGTCTCCCACATAACAAGACGTTGCACCGAGATGAATTATTGGCTTCGCTTTAGGGCATTTGTCGCCGAAAGCCAGTATATGCGACATTACATCGTGCCTTACTTCATATTCATATTTAGCCGCCGCTTCATAATCAAGATCGGAGA
>JAVBPL010000142.1:0-21977 GCA_031549645.1 Ruminiclostridium sp.
TTGTTGCATTTTGGGCATTTAATGTGATATACTTTTTCCATGAGAACCCCTTTCCTTTTTGGAGGTATAGTTTTTGTGGTGAAAACATTATACCATAAAGGCTTAGGGGTTCTCAACTTTCATTTAACTTTACAATACGAAAAAAACAATTGGGATGTCCCTTATCATAATAATGATATTTTCATGTTTGGGTATTAATACTTATGACATAAATAGCGATGAATACGATATTTATTCAAGGTTAAACCCAGTTGTACAAAAATATAGAGAAAAATATAACATGGATTTCAGCCGCTTATATGAAGAGAATGATAAGGAAATAGCCGATGTCTTGGCAGAGCAAATGATTATCGGTTTACTTATTACAACGGGTATGCTTGATACAAGTATTTTATATGAAATTTATGACACAGAAACTGCGGTTGCAATGGCGGAAACCTTCGAAGAAGGATATATATACGATTACTGCATGACCTAAAGGTGCTTCAAAATATTTACGGCAAGCCTATTTAACCAAGGCTTGCCGTTTTTTAATTCTATTCCTCCAGCTTTTCAACCTTTGCGAAGTTTGACATTATTTTTTTCGTGCCTATTCGGTCAAAGGCGATTTCGAGAAGCGTGTCGCCGCCCATCGGGGTACAGCTAAGCACGGTTCCTTGTCCAAAAATATTATGCCTTACACGGTCTCCCTCGCCGAAGCTTGGGGTGATTTTTACCGCAGGCTTAATCGAAATAGAGCTGTTTGACTGAGACTGTAAATATCCCTCGGGCTTAGGCTTTGCCTTGAATTCCGAGCTTTTACCTCTAAGCAGGGTATGGTCCTTAATCTCGGCAAATTCCTCGGGGATTTCCTTGACAAAGCGTGAAATTCGGTTACGTTGTGTCGAGCCGTAAAGCAGTCGTTCTTTAGCAGTCAGTATATAGAGCATTTCCTTAGCACGGGTAATCGCAACGTATGCAATGCGGCGTTCCTCTTCGATGTCCATTGGATCAGCCATGCTTCTAAAGGAAGGGAATATATTCTCCTCGACACCAACCATGAATACAGTCTTGAATTCCAGTCCTTTTGCGGAATGCATGGTCATAAGAACTACCTTGTCGTCGCCCGTTTCATAGCTGTCAAGGTCGGAAATAAGCGCAACCTGCTCGAGAAAGTCTGAGAGCGTGGCTTCGGGGTTTTCGTTTCCGAAGGTTATCATTGAGGACTTAAGCTCTTGTATATTTTGAAGCCTCGCTTCCCCCTCGTCACCCTCTAAAGAGAGCATCTGCTTATAACCTGTCTGCTCGATTATATCATCAATTAAGCTTGGCAAATCCCTGGTTACACCCTGTCCGTCAAGGTCGGCACCAAGCTCTGTAAATATATTTGCCAGCGCCTGTAAGGGCTTCGCTTTCTTTGAGAGTGTCGCAAATTCCTCGGCTCTTGTCATAACCTCAATGGCGTTTATTCCTAGTCCCTCTGAAATCCGTCCTACCTCTGCCTGTGTTGCGTCGCCTATATTTCTTTTAGGAACATTTATAATTCGGCTCATGCGTACCCAGTCGTTCGGATTTTCGAGGACGGCAAGATAGGCAATCATGTCCTTTATTTCCTTGCGGTCGTAGAACTTTGTGCCTCCGATTATACGGTAAGGAATTGACATTCTCGATAAAGCAAGCTCGACGGTTCTTGACTGCGCATTTGCACGGTAAAGCACTACATTATCCGCAAATTTGCCGTTCTTTGTTATTCCGTCAAGGATAGTGTTTGCGATAAAGAGTGACTCCTCCTGCTCGTTTTGAAAAACATTAACCTCAATTTTTTCACCTGTACCGAGCTCTGACCATAACGACTTGTTTTTACGCTGTGTGTTGTTCTTTATAACAGCGTTTGCGGCATTTAATATCGTTTCGGTGCTGCGGTAATTTTGCTCAAGCTTTATAACCTTTGCGTTGAATTCCTTCTCAAATGAAAGAATATTCTCTATTGTCGCACCTCTGAAGCGGTATATACTCTGGTCCTCATCACCTACAACGCAAAGATTTCCGTTTCCTTTGGCAAGGAGCGAAACTAGCCTGTACTGCGCAAGGTTGGTGTCCTGATACTCGTCTACCATTATGTAGCGGAATTGCCTCTGCCATTTTTCGAGAACATCGGGCGCACTCTCAAGCAGCTCAACGGTTTTCATGATTATATCGTCAAAATCGAGGGCGTTGGCGTTACGAAGGCGTTTTTGATATTCCTTATACACCTTTTGAGTGGTTTCGAGTATATAATCACGCTGTCCCGAGTCGTTTTGAATTACAAAATCATCAGGATATATAAGGCGGTCCTTAGCGCGTGAAATTTGATTTTGAATAAGCTTTGGGTTGAATGCCTTGTCGGAAATTTCCAGCATTTTCATGCAGTCCTTGATTACCTTAAGTGTGTCGTCGGAGTCGTAAATCGTGAAATTCGATTTATAACCTATGTTCTCAATTTCACGGCGGAGGATTTTAACACAGCAGGAATGGAAGGTGCTTGCCCATACCTCGTCAGCCTTTGCTCCCATGGTGCCCAGCCGTTCTTTAAGCTCGGCTGCGGCTTTATTAGTAAAGGTAACAGCAAGAATACCCCAGCCCTTAGCTTTGTTGTAGCCCAAAAGCTCGGATAGCCTTGTTATAATCTCGTCACTTTTTTCGATTTTACCGTCCGCATAATCGGCAAGAAATTTCATATCGTCATCTGTAATATTCGTTGGTGTAAAGTCACTTTTATATGAGCTGCCGAATAAGATTAGGTTCGCAATGCGGTTGCAAAGCACAGTGGTTTTGCCACTTCCTGCACCCGCAATAATCAGCACCGCACCCTCTGTATGGAAAATAGCCTCACGCTGCTCCGGGTTTGTCCGCAGGAAAAATCTTTCAAGGCACTTTTTCTTAAGCTCGTTAAAATTCATATGTTTCACCAATTCCCAGATAATCATAATAAAAAGAAGGAGATACTCCGTTTATCTCCCAAACGCTATATATATAAGTATACCAAAAAACAGCGGATAAATCAAGCGGTTATTAGCACAGCTTATCAATAAAAAAACGACAGGTAGTAATGCTAAACCTGTCGTTTAAATTATATTTGAGATTTTATTTCTACGAAACCTTAACATCTACCCATTTAGGCTCGAGTATCGGTAGCTCCTGGGCTGCGGCTTTTTCAATAAGTGGGCTGCTAACCGAAGGCTCTTCGACTTCGTATTCGTTATTTTCGAAGTATCTGTAACAGGGATGCTCGGGGCAAATGCCGCAATCAATGTATTCGTTTTTGTTCTGACAGCAATTGTATATGGGGCAAATCACCTCATCGACATATTCAAGCCAAAAAACACGGCCTCTGACCTCGTTACACCCCAGGCAGTCATGCGGGAAGTGGACACATTCGTAGCAGTCACGTCCGCACGAACTGATATTATCAATCATTTTTATGCACCACTCCTCATCAACCCCAATATATTGAGCATAGAATTATAATAACACCCTTATATTGTAACAGTAAATTACATATTTGTCAATAATTCGACAGCTATTTTATGACAATATAAGAAATAAATTTTATTATATTTTATGAGTCTGGGTGCAATTTATACTTATTTATTTTCAAATTTATTTGCGAGTGCATCGCTGATTTCGTCTAGCAGCAATAAGGCACGGGTTTTTGTATCACGGTTGGCATATATCCCCTCGGAGCCAAGCTCTGCCGAACGTCTCGCTGCGCCTGCGGCTTGACTTAGCTGGTTCGATTTGACATAATCTGACGCTTGACCGAGCAGTGATAGTGCCATAAGGGCTTTTGCCTCGTCGGCGAGATAATTGTTTTCAAGGAGCCTCGTGAAGATTACGATAGCATCGCTGTACTGCCGTTTCTCAAGGAGCAGCTTTCCTCCCGAAAGCAGCTCTAACAACGAAGCACTCTCCTTCTCATTTATAGATGGTGTATCCGTTTCGTTCGTGGCGGCGGGCATAAGCTGATGCATAGGAATTTCCAGCACCTGCGACAGATATTCGAGCGTTTTAATCGATGGAAAGGCTACGCCGCTCTCGATTTGACTGAGCATATTTCTGGTTATAAAATCACCGACGACATCAGATTGTGTCATCTTCTTCGATAAGCGGGCTTCTTTAATACGTTTTCCCAGCTGCACACTATCCATATATGCTCACCTCCTGCTTAAAGTCAATACGTAAATTTTATTTACTTATATTTTAACACCATTCTCTTGAAAAATCAACCCTAAATTATAAATTTTGCATTATATACAAAATGATAAGCGTATATTTGTAAAAATAGATAAAATTCATTATGACTTATTGACAATATCGCAAAAAGTGTTATAATCATATATAGGTAAATTTAATTTACCGATAGAAAAAAAGAGTTTTCTTTTCTTGCTATCATAGTTTACAGAAAGGAAGGTATAGATAAAATGGAATGGTTTTCAACTTGGTGGAATAATTTCGAGATGATTGAGCAGGTTCTGCTCTGTATAGCACTCCCTGCAACGCTTATACTAATAGTTCAGGTGATTATGATGATTGCTGGCTTTGGCGGAGGCGGAGAGGGTATCGAGTTTAGCGACACCTCGGGAATTGAGGGCTTTGATGTCGGAGACGGCGGTGTCGGTGATGTTGGAGATATAGGCGACATTTCTGATATTTCAGATTCAAGTATAGGTGACGGCTCGGTACCTGGCGATTTCAGCATAATGAGTATTTTCTCGATACAAGGAATTATATCGTTCCTCTGTGTCTTTAGCTGGAGCGGTCTTGCATTTTATAACACAGGGCTTCATGTTGCGCTAAGCATGATTATAGCCATCGCCTTAGGCTTTCTTGCCATGCTTGGGGTTGCGACGGTTATTCGCTTATCGGCAAGGCTTGCGCAGAATGGTACTCTTAATATAAAGATTTTGTTGGGCGAAACAGCGACGGTGTATGTCCCCATTCCCCCTAACAAGGAGGGGCACGGTAAGGTAACGGTACAGCTTTCAGAACGCTTTGTCGAAATGGAAGCGGTAACAGAGGAAGAAGATATACTCGCAACAAACTCCTCTGTCAGAATAACCGATATTCTTGCGGGGAACCTATTAGTCGTTGAAAAAATAAATTAAAAGGAAGGAAATTATTACAATGCCAGACTCAAACAACTTTTTCCTCATACTTATCTTTGTTGCCGTAATCATACTTTTTCTTCTGATACTGGGTATTCTTTCGAGATACAGAAAATGCCCCTCAGACAAGATATTAGTAATCTACGGTAAGGTAGGAACAGACAAAAACGGACAGACCAGAAGTGCTAAATGTATCCACGGCGGCGCAGCTTTTATTGTTCCGATAATCCAGTCGTATCAGTACATGGATTTGACACCTATTTCGATGAATGTAGACTTAAAAAGCGCGTTGTCGAGACAGAACATTCGTGTAGATGTACCATCGCGTTTTACCGTTGGTATTTCGACTGAACCAGGTATTATGCAGAACGCCGCAGAACGCCTGCTCGGCTTAAAAATGAACGAAATCCAAGACCTAGCAAAGGATATCATCTTCGGTCAGCTCCGTCTCGTAATTGCGACAATGGACATCGAGGAAATCAATACCGACCGTGACAAATTCTTGCTTGCTGTTTCAAATAACGTTGAAATTGAGCTTAAGAAAATCGGCTTACGTCTCATTAACGTAAACGTAACGGATATTAACGACGAATCAGGCTACATCGAGGCTCTCGGTAAGGAAGCGGCAGCAAAGGCAATCAACGATGCGAAGAAATCCGTTGCCGAAAAGAACAGAGACGGTGAAATCGGTCAGGCTAACGCACACAGAGACCAGCGTATCGAGGTTGCTTCTGCGAACGCAACGGCAATCGAGGGTGAAAACCTTGCGAAGGTTGAAATTGCGCAGTCCGAAGCAATCCGTAAGCAAAAGGAAGCCGAAGCCGAAGCAAAGGCAATGAACGATGCTAAAATCAGAATTGCCGAAACCAACAGAGACGGTGAAATTGGTCAGGCTAACGCACAGCGTGACCAGCGTGTACAGATGTCGTCAGCAAACGCAGCGGCAGTAGAGGGCGAAAACGAGGCGAAGGTTTCAATTGCACAGTCCGATGCAAAGCGCCGCGAAAGGGAAGCCGAAGCGCTTAAACAGGCTATGGTTGCTGAATCCGTAAACACCGCAAAGGCAAAGGAAGAAGCCTACCTTGCACAGCAGGAAGCCGAGCTTAAGAGAGCTGAGCTTGAAATGGCTACACAAAAGGCTGACATTATCGTAAAAGCGCAGATAGCAAAGGAACAGGTAGAAATTTCAGCAGAGGCTGAAGCCGAGGTTGTACGCCGTAAGGCACGAGGCGAGGCAGACGCTATATATGCTAAAATGGAAGCGCAGGCAAAGGGTGCGCAGGAAATCCTCGAAAAACAGGCACAGGGTATGAAACGCTTAATAGAAGCCGCAGGAGATGCAGATGGTGCGGTTAAGCTGATAATCGCAGATAAGCTCGAGGAGCTGATGAGAATACAGGTTGATGCAATCAAGAATATCAAGATTGATAAAATTACCGTTTGGGATAACGGCTCGGGTGCGGGCAAGGACGGTAAAACTGCTACCTCCGACTTTATCAGCGGTATGATGAAATCGGTACCGCCGCTGGGTGAAGTGTTTAAGCAGGCAGGAATGGATTTACCGAAATTTTTAGGTTCTGAAATAATCGAAAGCGGAGCAAACGAACCGCCTATTGATGCAGTATCGGCGGAGTAATATAAGAATAAACGACGGCAATAGGTTAATCCTATTGCCGTCAGTATTTTACTTAATAAAAAAAATTTATAGGTTGAATATATCCTAAAAATGTAGTATAATATATGCTGGATAAAGTTTTATGGAGGTATATTATGAACGTAAATACAAACGCATTAGTATCTATATCTGAAGCTAATCAAAATTTTTCAAAGGTGGCACGCCTTGTTGACGAAAACGGTGCGGCGATTATTCTAAAAAACAATGTTCCGAGATATGTTATCATGGAGTTTTCAGAGGTTGAAAAAATGCAATTTTCTCCCGATGAAGACGTTTTTGCCATATCAAAGCGTTTAATTTCACAAAATCTTGAAGCATACAGGGAGCTTGCAAAGTGAATAGATTGTCGACAGAACAGGTAATAACAGTCCATTCGCAGCTAATTGAGGCTACTGGCGGTACAGATGGCATACGTGACATGGGTTTACTTGAATCGGCTTTGAACTCACCCTTTCAAACATTTGAGGGTGCAGACTTATATCCGTCATTAATTCAAAAGGCTACTCGTCTTTGCTATTCTTTAATAGCAAATCATCCATTTATTGACGGAAACAAGCGAACAGGAATTCATGTTATGCTCATATTTTTTACTCTTAATGGGATTGAGGTAAAGCTATCTCAATCTGAATTGATTGAGATTGGGCTAGGGATTGCTGCGGGCTATATTGATACGGAACAATTACTAAAAAAAATCTATCTCAATATCTGATATAAAATCCTATAAAGCGTAGCCGCATCTTCTGGTGAGAGGTTTACACAGGCGCCCATCTTGCTTGGTATATCCAAGGCTTTCTCCCGTAGCTTTTCGCCTTTTTCGGTTATAGCTACCACGAGATTTCGCTCGTCCTCTGCTTTGCGGGTGCGGGTAACTAGCCCCTCGGTTTCAAGCTTTTTAAGCAGTGGGGTTAAGGTTCCCGAATCGAGATAAAGATATTCGCCCAGACTTTTCACGTTGAGGCTCTTCTTTTCCCATAAAACCAGCATTGCTATATACTGAGTATAGGTTAAGTCGATTTCGTCAAGAAAGGGCTTATATTTTTTTACAATCTCTTTGGCACAGGCGTAGAGAGGAAAGCAAAGCTGATTTTCGAGTTTAAGCGGGTTGAAGGTATCGTTAGGCATCTTTAAACCTCCTTTGAGTAGGCTTCTCTTACTGCCTTTGCAAGCTGGTCGGCACATGAGGTGGGGCGGCGACCGCAAAGAATACCGCTGCATTTTTCTTCAATCTCCTCAACGGTTGCGCCATCGAGAATACGGCTAATTGCCGAAAGATTGCCGTTACAGCCATCGGTGAACTTGATGTTACTTACGATATTCCCATCTAAATCGAAGGTTATCTTGCTTGAACAGGTGTTTTTAGTTTTAAAAGTATAGCTCATATTAATAAACCTCCAATCTCTTTATCTATCGCCTGCGGTGTCTTTGTCGGAGCAAAACGGGCTATAACCTTACCGTTCTTGCTCACGAGGAATTTAGTGAAATTCCATTTTATTTTATTACCGCCAATGCCGCCTTTTTGTGATTTAAGGTAGGTGAACAGCGGACTTTCGTTTTCGCCGTTTACGTCTATTTTGGCAAACTGCTTGAAAGTAATGCCGTAACGTCCTGTGCAGAAGCTTTCTATTTCTTCTTCTGTGCCTGGGGCTTGGTTTCCGAACTGATTGCAAGGAAAGTCGAGTATTTCTAAGCCCTTCCCCTGATATTTTTCGTATAAATCCTGAAGCCCGTCATACTGTGGGGTGAAGCCGCAGCCTGTTGCGGTGTTTACGATGAGAAGCACCTTATCTTTATAATCGCTTAGCTTAATATCCTTGCCGCCCATGTCTTTTACCATAATATCGTATAGCATAATGATTTCCTCCGTCGTAATTAAATTGCTTACAATTTAATTATACACAATATAATAAAAATGTCAATAGCTTTATGAAAAAAATTGTATTGACTTAGATTAGTTTATTTGTTAAAATTGTCTTAATGATTACGAAAGGACGGCAAATTCATGAATTTACCAATAAGCTTTGACGAAAAATCAAGGACCTTTACCCTAAACACTAAAAATACAACCTACGCATTTCATATCACTAATACCGATAATCTGCTCCATTTATATTACGGAAAAAGCGTTCCTGAAACTGATTTAACCTACAATCTGCGCATCCCGAACAGAGCACCGTTTGTCCCCGCAGTGCATGACGCAATGGGACCTCACTCCTTTGACTGTGCGGCAATCGAATTCTCCACCAGCGGGGTTGCGGACTTCAGAGAACCCTGCCTCCAGGTGATGGATAGCCTCGGCATGAGTGCCTGTGAGCTGCATTATGTCAGCCACGAAATTTATAAAGGTAAGAAGAAACTCAAAGGGCTGCCTGCCACCTACACAAACTCAGACGACGAAGCCACCAGTCTTGAGGTTACCTGTGTAGACCGCCACTCAAAGCTAAACGTAATTTTACAGTACAGCGTTTTCCCTGATAAGGATATAATAACCCGTTCCGCAAAGGCGATTAACAACGGCAAACCGATTGAGCTTAGACGGTTGCTTTCTACCTGTGTTGAGCTTGACCATAAGAATTACGACATGATAACATTAAACGGCACTTGGGCGAGAGAACGTCACCCCGAAAGACTGCCGCTGCGTTTCGGTAAGCAGTCGGTTGACTCGGTACGAGGCTCGACAAGCCACGCACACAACAATTTTATCGCAATTGTTGACAGAAACGCTACCGAGGATTACGGCGATGCATTTGGCTTTTCCCTTGTTTACAGCGGATCCTTCCTTGCTATGGCGGAGGTTAATCAGTACGAAAAAACCCGTGTTGTAATGGGAATAAATCCTTACGATTTTTCATGGCATCTCGAAACGGGCGAGGAGTTCCAAGCACCTGAGGTTATTATGACCTTCTCGGGCGAGGGTATGGCTAAGATGTCGCATAATCTCCACGATATTATTAGAGAAAACCTCGTGAGAGGCAAGTGGAAGGATATTCGCCGTCCTATTTTGATAAACAACTGGGAGGCGACATATTTCGACTTTGATACCGAGAAGCTGCTCGATATCGCTCGTGAAAGTGCAAGTGCCGGTATCGAAATGCTGGTTATGGACGACGGCTGGTTTGGGAAAAGAAGCTCAGATAATTCTTCTCTCGGCGACTGGGATGTTAATGAGGAAAAGCTTAAGGGCGGGCTCCCCTATCTCGTAAGCGAGGTTAATAAGCTTGGTTTAAAGTTTGGTATCTGGTTTGAACCCGAGATGATAAATCCTGATAGCGACCTCTACCGTGCTCATCCCGATTGGTGTCTCCATGTTGACGGCAGAAACAGGACAACGGCACGTTCACAGCTTGTCCTCGACTTCTCCCGCCTTGATGTGAGAGATTATATATACGGCAAGATTAAAAATATTTTATCCTCGGCAAATATTGAATATGTAAAATGGGACATGAACCGTCAGCTTTGCGAGGTTGGAAACGAGATTTTACCCGCTGAGAGACAGCGTGAAATCTGGCATCGCTATGTGCTTGGCGTTTACGATATGCAGGAAAGGCTGCTTACGGATTTCCCGAATTTGCTTCTTGAGAACTGCTCGGGCGGCGGTGCGAGGTTTGACCCTGGTATGCTTTATTATTCGCCGCAGATTTGGACCAGCGACGACACCGATGCTATCGAAAGGCTTAAAATCCAGTACGGAACTGCACTTTGTTACCCTTGCTCGTGTATAGGCGCTCACGTTTCGGCAAGCCCCAACCACTGTGTAGGTAGGATTACCCCCTTCAAGACACGAGGTCATGTCGCAATGATAGGAACCTTCGGCTACGAGCTTGATATTACGAAGCTTTCGGACGACGACAAAAATGCGATAAAAGAGCAAATCGAGGAATTTAATAAGTATAACACACTTGTTCGGACTGGCGATTATTATAGACTCGGCAATCCGATGTCACAGGATAGATACGATGCATGGCAATTCGTGTCAAAGGATAAAACCGAGACCTTGCTCGAATATGTCACGGTATTAAAGGAACCTAGCGTTTTCCTCCACAGAGTACGTTTAAGAGGGCTTATAGAGACCGCTTATTACATTCACGAGGAAAGCGGCGAAAGATTTTCGGGAGCGTTCTTGATGAATAACGGCTTTGATATACCCAATATGTGGGGGGACTTTCAAAGCTATATAGCGCATTTTATAAAGGAATAATTATACGAAAGTAGGGGGCGGCTTCTCTAGATGCCAACCCCTACTTTTAATTATATATAATAATAATAACAATAGCAGCAGCAATAACAACAGCATTTTTGAAAATTCATAAATGTGGTAACAATGTTTGAATTCACAGCTATAAAATTACCGTTATAAAAGCCCTCAATTGTTCCCATGCTGCGGAGTACAATATATGGTTCTATATTATGAAACCGTCTTCTTTGTAACCTGAAACGTAATCTCCGCAGTATAATCTGCATCTATATTGCCTAGCTCAACCTCCAAGAGACCTGTTCCAGCATCATAAGCATAAGTGGTTAAAACTCCGTCTATTTTAACACTGTCAGCAGCTAGCTCTATCTTTGTAATGTCGAGTGTGTCTGAAAACTTAGCGTTGCTTAGAGTATCGTTTTCGTTATACTCAATGTTAATGGTATAGGTCAGCTCGCCCCCCGCCCAGATTTTTTTATCGGCTATCTTTGTGATAGTTAAGCCGTCTATCATATCGGTGATTACAGCGTCGGAGGCTAACTCAATCGGAGTTATGCCATTCATACCAGAAATAATACCTTTGTTAGATACATTAGTTTTTGCCATGTTTTTTTCTCCTTTGTTTTTATAAAAATAGAATGCTTAACTTTTATATCAAGCATTCTATTATATGTTAGGGAGTAGAAACTGGTTAATATCTATTATCAAAAACTCTCGTGGACTTCTTTTCGCTTCGTGGCAGCTCGCCTATTGCCACAGCCTTTGCGGTTGGAATGATGCCGATGGTTTCCTTGAACGAATGCTCGACGGTTTTAGCAAGTGCCAAACGTTCCTCTCCCTCAAGTGCTGTCTCAAAGAAAATCGTGAGTATATCCTTGCCGTTCAGATGGTCAATCATAATCTGATACTCGCTGCTGACACCATCGATTTTTGAGAGCAGCTCATCGACACGGCTGGGGAAAATAATTGTACCCTTAACCTTAACCATATCGTCGGAGCGGCCAATAAGAGTATCAATTCTAGGATAGGATAATCCACATTCACATTCACCTGTTACTACTCGGGTAAGGTCATGGGTGCGGTATCTAATAAGCGGTGCACCCTCCTTGCAAAGTGTGGTAATTACAAGCTCGCCGATTTCACCATTAGGCACATTAAGTCCTGTTTTGGGGTCAATAATCTCAAAATAAACATAATCATCCCAGATATGCATACCACATTCGTGACGGCAGCTCATTGCAACGCCAGGACCGTAGATTTCGGTTAATCCATATATGTCATAAAGCTCAACGCCAAGCTCATTTTCAATACGCTTCCGCATTTTTTCGCCCCAACGCTCGGAGCCTATAACGCCTTTTTTAAGATGAATAGTGTCCTTTATACCACGTCTTTCGATTTCCTCGGCTAGAAGTAAGGCATACGAGGAGGTGGCGCAGAGAACGGTTGATTTTAAATCCTGCATCATCTTAATCTGCTTATCGGTGTTCCCAGGTCCCATAGGGATTGCCATTGAACCGAGAAGCTCAGCACCAGCCTGAAAGCCTATTCCGGCGGTCCATAAGCCATAGCCAGGGGTGATGTGTATTCTGTCTTTATTTGTGATGCCGGCGACCTCATAACAGCGACGGAACATAATCGCCCAGTCCTCAACGTCCTTTTTGGTATAAGGAATAATTACGGGTGTACCTGTTGTACCTGACGACGAGTGAATACGAACCACCTGTTCATCGGGTACGGCTTGTAAGCCCAAAGGATAAGCATTTCTTAAATCTGCCTTATCGGTAAAGGGGAGCTTTCGGAAATCGGCAAGGGTCTTTATGTCATCGGGTTCAATGCCCTCAAAATGCTTTTTGTAAAATTCGCTCTTTTTCGCATTGGCGATGGAAATTCTGATTTTTTCAAGATTGTTCATAATTTTTTCCTACTTTCAGAGCATCAATATTCATTTCGGTGAATTTGTGCGGAAGCTTTTCTTTTATAACTTCCTCCATGTCCGAGGCGGTAAACGGGAATATATCAACGAAACCCAGCAATGCACCTAATAGAGCGACATTTAGCACCTTGGTACTGCCGAGGGCTTCGCGAAGCTTGTTACCCTCAACTATTCTTAAGTTTTTAATATTTTTTTCGAGCCACTCCAGCATAATTTTTACATCGTAATCGGATTTTCCCAAGGTGACTGGCTTAATCCCAACATCTGACACCAGCATAAAGCCGTCTTTTTTAAGATAAGGTGCAATTCTGACAGCTTCCGCAGGCTCGAAGCCTATTATAATATCGCAGCTGCCTTTTGGGACAAGCGGTGAATTGATTTCAGCATTTTCATCGGGGGCGGCAATTCTGATGTGGGAAAATACGGAACCACCTCGCTGTGCCATTCCAATAGTTTCGGTGGTTCGTACCTCCGCACCCTTTTTTAAAGCGGCACTTGCTATAAGCTTAGATGCAAGGACGGTTCCTTGACCGCCTACACCTGCAATCATACAGTTAATCATTGTTGACACCAGCCTTTTCAACTTCAATTGCTCCGAATTTGCATACATCACGGCATATTCCGCAGCCGGTACAAAGGGATTTATTTATCACTATCTTTTTATCCTCGAGAGAGATTGCAGGGCAGCCTAGCTTCTTAATGCATACACCGCAGCCTGTGCATTTTTCGTTCACATTCATAGGTTTATTAGGCTTCGCGACTGCTATACAGGGTGCTTCGTAAATAATTACACGCACCCCACTTTTTTCGGTTACTGATTTTGCGGCTTCTCTTGCGGCATTGAGGTCGAAGGGGTTGGCTCTGACGATTTCAGAAACCCCGATAGCCTTTACCAGGTCGTAAATATTAACCTTACTTACTACATCGTTATACATATTCTTGCCGATACCAGGGTGCGGCTGACTGCCCGTCATAGCGGTATTCGAATTATCGAGTATAACGACGATTATATCCGTGTTGTTGTAAACGGCATTTATTAAGCCTGTAATTCCCGAGTGAAAAAACGTAGAGTCGCCTATAAAAGCGAAGTTCAGGGTGTCGGGTTCTGCTCTGTGCAGCCCCTGCGCTACCGTAATTCCTGCACCCATGCATAAGCAGGTATCAACCATGTCAAGTGGTTTAGCGTTACCTAGAGTATAACAGCCGATGTCACCTGAAAAAACTGCCTTCTTACCCTTAACAGCCTCCTTTACCGCAAAGAATGACGCCCTATGAGGACAACCAGCGCACAGCACGGGCGGTCTGACAGGCAGCGGCGGCATTTCTGGGAGAACATTATCGTTTTCATAATCGAGATTTAAAAAGCTTACAATACAGTCTCTGACACTTTCCACGGTGTTTTCGCCTGCGACCTGAACGTTACCTGAAAGCTTGCCTTTAATTATAACCTTAATTCCATTCTGCCCCGCTAGATACACCAGCTCTTTTTCAATTACGGCATCAAGCTCCTCTATAACTAGAACCTCATCAAGGTCAGTTAAAAACTCTAGCATAAGCTTATAATCAAGGGGATAGGTGGAAAGCTTCAAAAATTTATATGATGTGTTTATTGTAAGCTCAGAAAGGGCTTCCTTTGTATAGGTTACACTGACACCGCCTGACACAATACCCTTTTTACCCGTTCCTGTAAGGACGTTATAGTCGTAGCTTTCAGCTTGCATTTCTACAAGCTTATTTCTTAAGCTTATGTGATTTTGGTAAGACAGCCTTGGGAATATTACCCAGCGGTTATCCTTCTTAAATCCCTCAGGCTCGGGTAAATTTATATCCTCCAGGATTTCAACACCCGCATAGCTGTGGCAAACTCGGGTTGTGGGTCTTAGAATAACGGGAAGCGAATACTTTTCTGAACGCTCGAAGGCATCTAATATCATTAAGTACGCTTCCTCGGGGGTTGATGGGTCGAATACCGAAATTCCTGCATACTGACCGAAATTACGGGTATCCTGTTCGGTTTGCGACGAAATCGGTCCGGGGTCGTCTGCGACTAGAAGCACCAGTCCGCCCTTGACACCGACATAGTTTACGCACATCAGAGGGTCAGATGCAACATTAAGGCCTACCTGCTTCATGGTTACGAGGGTGCGAAGTCCTGCATAAGCGGCACCTGCCCCCACCTCCAGCGCAACCTTCTCGTTTACGCTCCATTCGATGTAGATTTTCTGTTCCTTGTTGTTTTTCGCGATGGTTTCGAGCACCTCTGTGGACGGAGTCCCAGGATAACCCGTTACCATTCTGACACCTGCCCTGATTGCACCTAAGGCTATGGCTTCGTTTCCCATCAAAATCTTTTTCATTTTTATTATTGTTTCCTCTTTTTATTCATTAACATTAATACTACTGCAAGCACTGCTCCCACAAGCGCGAGTATGCCTAAAACAACGAATTTCATTGTTTGGTTTGGAATACTGTTTATAATTATCGGGAAAAGGAGTGCCGACAGCATAAAGCCGACCATGACTGCACCATAATTTGAGCCTATATTCTTAATTCCGAAGTTCTCGGAGGTAAGCACGGGATACAGTCCCGAATATCCGCCGTAGCAGAACGCAATAGCCGCAATAATCACGATAAGTACCACACCCTCTGCAAAGCATAATGCGAATGCACCGAGAGCAGTAACGGCAAGGATTACGATATCGGCGGCTTCTCTGCCGATTTTGTCAGACATAAGCGGGGTGCAAAGACGTCCTACTGCGTTTGCAATACCTGTAAACATTACGAGTATTGTCGCGAAGGACTCGATGCCTCTTTCCACAGCCAATTCTTTAAGTGATGGATTTATAATGAAAAACACCGAGGTGCCCAACATAAGTGATAATGCGATGAGATAAAATTTCGGAGTTTTCAGCATTTCGAGGGTGGTGTACTGCTTACCCTCCAGCTTAATATTCGCTGCCGATACTTGCTCTGGTGTCTTTATAAAGCTGAAAAACAAAAGCACGGCTACTGCGAAAACCCCTGCCAGTATCATAAAGGTAAACTTAACATCAAGCTTTGAGTTCAAGAGCTCGGTTACGGGTGCGAAAATTACAGTCGATAAGCCGAAAGCGGCAACGCTTATTCCTGTTGCAAAGCCTCTGTTTTTCGGGAACCATTTTTGCGCGGAGGAGAGGATTGCGTTATAAGCTGCGCCTACCCCAAAGCCGCCCAATATCCCATAGAAAAGATACACTAGAAACACAGGAGCGCCGACAGGTATCAGCGAGGTTGCAAGCATTGAAACGGCTACCAGTAAGCCTCCGCCAAGGGTAACAAGCTTAACACCGAGTTTTCCTTGCAACTTTCCTCCTGCCAGAATACCGATAACGAAGAAGCATAGCATAAAGGAGGAGGTTAGCTTAACGTCATTCTTGTCCCAGCCGAAATACTCGCTCACGGGAGCCACAAACACGCTCCAAACATAAATAATTCCTAAAAAAAGCTGAAGCGCAGCACCTGCAAAAAGAACCACCAGCCCCTGCTTATTTTCCTTAATCGCACCCATAATATTTTATTCCTATCTATATATTTTAAAGATTTACTGTCGGGAGGCTTTTGAAGCCTTCCTCAAGCTCGGCATCGGTCGGAACATAATCGTTCATTTTGCCTTCTCTGAAAGCATTGTATGCCTTCATGTCGAAATAACCAGTACCTGTAAGACCGAAGAGAATGGTTTTAGCTTCACCTGTTTCCTTGCAGCGTTTGGCTTCCTCGATTGCGCCGTAGATAGCGTGAGCTGATTCAGGAGCGGGGAGAATTGTCTCGTTCTTTGCAAAGAAAGTAGCCGCTTCAAAAACCTTTGTCTGCTCTGCTGAAATAGCTGTCATGTAGCCGTCGTCGTAAAGTGTCGATAAAATCGGGCTCATTCCGTGATAGCGGAGACCACCTGCATGGTTTGCCGAGGGCTTGAATTCACAGCCTAAGGTGTACATTTTTGCTAGTGGGGTGATTTTACCTGTATCGCAGAAGTCGTAAGCGAAATGTCCACGGGTAAGTGACGGACAAGATGCTGGCTCAACTGCAACAATACGAGGATTACGAACACCTCTCAGCTTATCACGCATAAAGGGGGCGATAAGTCCGCCGAGATTTGAGCCGCCGCCTGCACAGCCGATAACTACATCGGGGTATTCCTCTAGCATTTCGAGAGCGGTGTACGCTTCAAGACCTATAATTGACTGATGCAGTAGTACCTGATTTAAAACTGAGCCTAGCACATATTTTGTGTTCGGAGTAGTTACAGCAACTTCAACGGCTTCGCTGATTGCACAGCCGAGGCTTCCCATGTTGTCTGGGTCTTTTGCTAAAATTGCACGTCCCACGTTCGTGGTATTAGAGGGGCTGGGGATTACACTTGCTCCGAAGGTTTCCATAATCGATTTTCTGTCGGGCTTCTGTTCGTATGAAACCTTAACCATGTAAACCTCAAGGTCCAGCCCATAATAATTACACGCTTCGGCGAGTGCTGTTCCCCACTGACCTGCTCCAGTCTCGGTGGTAAGCTTTGTCAGCCCTTGCTCCTTTGCGTAATATGCCTGTGCCAGTGCGGAGTTGAGCTTGTGGCTTCCTGAGGTGTTGTTTCCCTCGAATTTGTAATAAATCTTTGCCGGAGTACCTAAAGCCTTTTCGAGATTATAAGCACGGATAAGCGGTGAGGGACGGAAAACCTTGTACATCTCACGTATTCCCGCAGGTATTTCAAAAAACATGGTGTCGTTGTCGAGCTCCTGCCTAGCAAGCTTCTCGCAGAAAACGGGGGTTAATTCCTCGAGTGTCGCGGGCTTCATCGTAGCAGGATTAAGCATTGGTGCAGGCTTGTTTTTCATGTCGGCACGAAGATTGTACCACTGTGTCGGAATTTGCTCCTCTGATAAATATGTTCTGTGTGGAATGTTTTTAATAGCCATTGTAATTACCTTCAACTTTCTTTTAAATTATTCTGCTCAATTTTTTGCGGTTTAAATAGGATTTTAGAGCTTATAAGTGTCGGGGTAAAAACAAAAAACGCCTCGCCCCTAAAATAAGGGACAAAAGCGTAAAATACTCTTCTGCGGTACCACCCAAATTGATTACGAAAACGTAACCCACTCGTAAGCCTACATTCATAGACCTCTCATTGATAACGGTCGAGAATCCCGTCAGACGCTACTAGGAAGAAATCCATTCGCTTCTGCCCTCAAAAGTCCATTCAACATACGCCCTGCCTACCGTATTCACACCATCAACGGCTCTCTGAAAGTTAGCTTTATATCTACTTACACTTTATCATCGGTTTAGTTTATGCTTTCATTATATCCACCAAGTCTGGATTTGTCAACAGCTATTTTTCAATTTTGACTTATTTCATAATTACTTTATTTTAATCTTGTTACTTTTATGCAATTTATATAATAAAAAAAGTGGCATATGATACTGTTTTTTGTATGTAAATTTGGTAAAAAGTACGATTTTTAGCTAGTCGATTGACTTTAACGATTAATAAATATATAATCAGTATGTATGGGGGATATTAATATGTTCGACGGATTTAAAAAAAGAATTATTTTGATTTATTTCGGGGTTAGTACAATACCTCTTTTTATTATGCTCGCTACCGTTATTGGCGCATTATTCATAATTATGTCGGATAATGCCAGTGCCGATGTGCTAATAATTTCTTTATTAGTGATAACATTTTTGATGTTTTCTGCAAGCCTTATTTTCAGTCTTGTGTTTATTGATTATGTTAAGGATATTTCTGCTACTCTTGATGCCAAGCTTACAAAGCTTCTGAACGAGGAGCAAACCAAGGCCTTAAGTGTAGGCTCAGGCGGAAATCCGTATCTTCTTCTACTAAACAGCTTTGATTATTATAATAATAGGGCCCAGCTTTTCGAGGAGGAATACAGGGATTTTAAGATTATAAAAGACGCATCAAAATATACCACAAATATTATGTGGTGGAAGCTGAAGGGCGACGATAATTTTCACCTCAATATACCTGAATATTGGACAGGAACGTATCCGACTATAAATCTTGCTGGTGTATGCAGATTATACGATAATATCCATAACAAAGATGTCAATATCTTTAAGAATACAGTTAAGCAGGCGGAAGAAAATGTTGGAATGAGAATAAAGCAGCGGCTTAAGCTCAGAATAAGCTCTGAAAATTATATCCAGGCTTCGGTGAACGCCTGCTCGTACGCCGACGAGGGTGGCAATGTTATCTTAACAGGCGCAATAATTGACATTAATAAAATATATGAGCTTGACTGCCTAAATAAGGAGTATGAAAGCAAATTTATGTTTTCGCTTCGAGCGGCTGAAGATGTTCTGCTCGAAATGGATATTGAGAACGACACCTCGTTTATATACACTCCGAAGGCGTGGGATAATATGTTCGATATTCCGAAGGTTACTGTCGAGTACAAAAAGGAACGAAACACCTTTTGGGATAAAATACACCCCGATTTTAAAGAGGGGTATTTAGACAGGTTCTTAAATTTTGACCACATAATTACGCTTCCTGATAAGGAGCTAAGCTACGAATTTATCGTTAAGAACAGAAAAGGCGATTTTAACTGGGTGGAGCAAACCGCGAAGGTTGTAGCCGAGGAAAACGGAATAGCAAAGAAGGTTTTACTCTATATAAGCGATATAAACGAGCGGAAAAGCCGTGAGCTAAAGCGTGCCATGCAGTCAAATCACGACAGTCTCACTGGTGCTCTGCTTAGATATGCGATGAAAGAGGATTTCGAAGATTATATTTTAGCAGAAGAAAACAAAATGGCAATAATCCTAATCAAAATCAACGGACTAAGGCACATAAATGACCAGTACGGCTTTGAGACAGGCGATAAGGTGCTTCGAAGCGTGGTTACAGCATGCTGGGGTAATTCGATACAGAACTGCCTTGTCGGCAGAACCGACGGCGACGAATTTGTCATAACCGTAAAGGAGCCTGACGATGCCGTCAACTCACCAGTAGTAATTGCAGGTAGAATTGTTAATAACTATCAGCAGCCAACACTCATTGACAGAAAGAAGGTAAATATTACTCTGTCGGTGGGAATAGCTTATAAAGATGATATTTTTAAAAGCTTTGAAGATGTATATGCAGCCGCATATCAAGCCGCAGAGGAAGCCCAGAACAGAGGCGGCAGCAGCTTCGTAATTCATTCAGAGATTGGCAGCCCAGAAATGGTGAAATTTAAGAAGAAAGAGAATAATTAAATGGATTATGCCATAGGAATATATTTTGATACTGATACTGAAAAAACATTTACAAGCATAATGGAAAAAATGGCACAAAAAGGCGTAAATTCATATATGCTCGATATAAAGCTTCCGCCACATATTACCCTTTCGTGTATCGAAACTGATGATATTAACCCTGTTATTAATGCAGTTCGAAGTTATTCTGAAAAACTGCGGGGAGAGAGGCTTTACTGGCATTCTCTAGCGTCTTTTATACCAAAGGTACTCTATGCCGCACCCGCATATTCGGGGTATTTAAGGAAACTTAATACCGAAATAAATGAACTGGTAAAGGAAATTTCCTCGCCCAGTAACCACAAGCTTTATCTGCCCGACTACTGGGTTCCGCATACTGCTCTTGCGGTGAAAATGGATAGTAAGGAGCTTAATAATGCCTTTAAAACAGCATCAGAGATGTTTACTGCTTTTGGGGGCTTTGCGGAGCGGCTTTTCATTGCGGAATGTGAGCCGTTTAAGGAAATCGCTGTGTGGGATTTGAGCTTGGCTAAATAGTATATGATAAAAGAAGAAGAAACATCAGTATTCGATGTTTCTTCTTGCTTTATATGTAATTAATGTGGTGTGTATATAATGCTTATAACATACGCAAAGAGTCTGATATGAAAGTTATAATTTTTTGATACTCGCGTTGATAATCATCAACAATATTTTTATTTGCAATATATTTAATAAAATCGTTTGTTACTTCATTAAAATGATTCTCAATATCTTTTTTCATTGCAAATATATCAATTTTAAGGTAATCTCCAGTTACGCCCCGTGACTTTCTTTCGTTTATATTCTCCATTAATATATCATCGGAGACATTCATAAGAATGATAATCATTTTATCAAAACATCTACTTATTTCGAGTTCACGTTTCTCATTTATTAAATTATAGATTTCAGCATGCTCAATGATAACAGGTGATGTAAATCTATTATTCTTTACTCTATCTATAATCCCCAAAAAACCGTTTGAATTAGTTTCGCTTATCACATTGATATTTAACGATTTACCTATTCGTTCTGATAAAGTTGATTTCCCAGAACAAATAGTACCTGTTATAAATATAGCTGTATTCATGTTCTGTTTCTTCTTCTTCTATAAATATAAATAATCTAGGCTTTAAATAAATTGGTGCTTCCTCTGTTTATTTGTAAATAGTGTGGTGTGAAGGATGCCTTATCTTGCTCGCAGAGTCTCTTTTTCAACATCTTTATTATTAAAATTTATATAGCCGCAATATTGATTATCCTTGCTATTATACTCGGGCGTTATAATTTTATTTACATGTTTATATATTTCACCAGAAGAAAGGTAATTGAGCATTATTAAATTGCTATCTAAGATATAGTCAATAATAATTGAATTATTTAAAACGGTTAATTCTAAAACGTTAATTTCAGACAGATCCTTAATAATCTCAGTTGGAAAATCCTTTGTTTCTGTGGCATCTACCTTTTTCATTGCATCTTTAATATCACGAATATTAGAAATTGCTTGTAACAATTGCTCTTCTTCTTCTGTAATCTCTATGTAATTACACTCTTCTTTTGCCTGCTGTAAGGTTATGTGTTCCGAGACCAAATAATGATAGCTTTCTTCACTTTTGCTTGGATTAAATAGCGTTAATATCCCCATTCCAGTGAAAATCCCTATTACTAAAACTAAACAAAGAATACATACTTTTTTCATATTTGCCGTCCTCTGTTCAAAAAATTGAGCATCTAATATAGCTTATAATCAATTTGGTGAAGTAAAACATTGTTATT
>JAVBPL010000041.1:0-5435 GCA_031549645.1 Ruminiclostridium sp.
CTGCACAGATGCTGATAGCAGAAAAGAATGACCCGCAATTACAAGGAATGAATGGGGCGCTTAACCTCGGCTTTGTAATTATAATGATAATGACGGTAATGGGCTTTTTAATCTACTGGATATTATCGATAAAGAGCAGGACACTCCAGTTTGGTGTTCTCCGAGCCATGGGGATGAGCTTTAGAGAAATAATCGGCATTATTGCATACGAACAAATACTGGTTTCGGTTTCATCAATATTAATTGCGTTTGTTATAGGCGGAGTGGTGAGTGACTTATTTGTACCGTTGTTCCAAAATATGTACAAGATTTCAGAGCAGATACCGCCATTCAGAGTAGCTGCGATGAGGAGCGATTATCTCAAGATATATGCTATAATTGTGGTTATGCTTGCAACAGGCTTTACGATACTGGGGCATATAATTACAAAAATCAATATTAACAAGGCTCTTAAGCTTGGTGAGGATTAAATGCAGAAAATACTTGGATATATGCGAAAGGCGTGTCAGGAATTTAATTTGATAGAAAACGGCGATAAGATAGCAGTAGGTATTTCTGGCGGTAAGGATAGTTTAGTTTTACTAGCTGCACTTGCAGAAATGCGTAGATTTTCCGAATTTTCGTATGATGTGACTGCAATTACCCTTGACCCACGTTTCGGTAACGTGGACGGAGATTATAGCGGAGTTCAAAGCTTCTGCGATAAGCTTGAGGTTCCATATAAAATACTTAGGACAGATATTGCCGAGATAGTTTTCGATATAAGAAAAGAGCCTAATCCTTGCTCGTTATGTGCTAAAATGCGTCGGGGTGCTTTGCATGATGCGGCGAAAGAAATGGGCTGTAATAAAATAGCACTAGGACACAATAATGATGATGTAATCGAAACCTTCATAATGAACTTATTCCGGGAGGGAAGAGTGGGCTGCTTTGCTCCTAAAACCTATCTTTCCCGCAAGGATATAACAATGATAAGACCGCTGGTTTTTGCACCAGAGCATAAGGTTTTGTCATGTGCCGAGAGGAAATGCTTACCAGTTGTAAAATCCAAATGTCCAGTAGACAAGACAACAGTCAGACAAGAAACTAAGGATTTTCTAGACAAAATGGAGCTTGCTGACAAGGGCTTCAAGCTAAGGATTTTCGGAGCGTTAAGAAAGAGCGGCGTAAACGGTTGGGGTTAGTATAAATAGATGGAGGTGTATGGAGTGGCTTTAATAGATTTACCAAACCAAGTTCTCGAGGTTATAGAAAAGTTAAATTCACATACCTACAATGCTTATATAGTGGGGAAATGCGTACGAGAGCTAATTGTTGACAAGAATGCAATTGATTACGATATAATTACCAATGCCTCAATGGATAGAATAGCTAGAATATTTGATAGCTACACGGTTATAGAGGATAGATTTAATCAAGGCGAAATAATTATTGCGGTGCTAGGCATGGCAATACTCATATCACCGTATAGAAAAGGCTTTTACGAAAGCGGTTATGCTATTTATACCGATAATATTACGGAAGATTTAGCAAGACGGGATTTTTCATTTAACGCTATTGCTTATCACCCAACAGAGGGCTTTGTTGACCCATTCGGCGGAATAGCCTGTCTTAAGGGTGAAAAAAGAATAGTTGCTCAAGTTGGAGAGGTCTATGCACCTGTAAATGATTTGCTCGCGGATTTTGACGAAAATGGCTTTATTTCTGTATTTGAAAGAAATCCTGTGTCTATTTTACAAGCACTTGGTTACTATGCGACGGGAGATTATATAATTTCAGACAGTACAGCAAATTCTTTATTGTTCTATAAAAGCAATGTTAATTTAATATCTCAAAACGACTTAAGGGTTGAGCTTAGCTGGGCAATTAGGGGGAAAAGAGTAACAACAGTTCTTGACGAATTTAAAGAAATTTTTATTGAACTAATTCCCGAATTTATTCCAATGCTGGATTTTAACCAAAACAGAATTGACCATTCCTATGATATGTATTCCCATACTACGAAAAGTGTCGGCTTTGCTTCACCTATTTTAACGCTTAGATATGCGATGCTCTTTCATTCGCTCGGAAAGCCAGATTGTCATTCGCTTGATGCAAAGGGGAGAGGCCATTTTTACGGGCATTCGGAGCGTTCAAGAATTTATGCCGAACGTATTATGACTAGGCTTGGGTTTAAAGACGAGGATATAAAAGAAGTCTGCTTTTTGATTAAAAACCACGACCTTGATTTATCACTTGACAGACGCTCGATAAAATTAACATTAAGACAAATGCCACCCGATAAGCTTAAGCTTCTTTTGCAGCTTAAATATGCCGATTTACGGGCTAAATCCGAGGAATTTGAAGGTGCTGCAATGCAGTATAAAAGAATTGTTGACATGGTTAATGAAATAACAGCGTTGAAAGAATGCTATTCTATTCAACAGCTTGCAATTAACAGATATGATTTAATACAAAAGGGTGTAGTTAAAACAGATGCGGAAGCTGATTCTATGCTTGAAAGGCTTCTCGATGTTGTACTGGATTCACCATCACTTAATTCGAGAATACGGCTGCTTGATATTGCAGAAAAATCGACTAAGGTTCATAACATTAAGACCTGATTAATATACACATGAGAGGAGAGTGAAGCTTTGAATTGCTGCCTTTGGCTGAATAGTAAAAAAGTAAGGAACGCAGATGAAATAATAAGCAATTTTGACCTAGCTTCGCTACGGGGCTACTTTCTAGGTGGAAGCTTAATTAAATGGCTAAATGCTAACGGTGGAACGATTTATGCAGAAAAATTAAATCAAATTTCTGCTGTGGATAATATTAATGAAGGAATTTGCTATGCTTTTGGCATGAATTCAAAACCAAATATAGTAAAGCATGAAACGAAAGAAATTATATCGGTTACTAAACCTATCAGCAGCTCGTTTAATTCTCAGATACCTAATTTGTTTACCTCTGGTTCATACTTATACACAAGGTTAATGTCTATTGGTTCAGGCGGACTATGGAATTACGCCAGTTCAGGCGGACTATGGAATTACGCCAGTTCGGGCGGACTATGGAATTACGCCAGTTCAGGCGGATTATGGAATTACGCCAGTTCGGGCGGACTATGGAATTACGCCGGTTCGGGCGGATTATGGAATTACGTCGGTTCGGGCAGCTATTCATTTTTATTTGGTTTTGGGAGTAATGGTTCAGGTGTGGGTTCTTTCACTGAGGAAGATATAAATAGAACAGAGCAATTAATGATACTTTGTCCGTTAAATAGATACGGATACGGTATCCATTTAATATAAGGAAAAGGCTTAAAATGCAGGCTATTCATGTTAATTCTTCTGCTCCGTTCTTTTCAAGAGGAGGGAACAGGGACGATTATCAGATTGATTTATTTGAGTTATATAATACAATAATTTCGGCATTGATGTGGCGCAAAAAAAACGGAAGAATTAAGCTTATAGCCGACACTACGGTATATAATTATTATAAATCTCTTGGTATGCTTTCTGTTTGGGATGAAACAGAATGTTCGCTATCCGATGATTTAGAGGGGATAAACCCATCTATGTTTTGGGCGGCAGGGAAGCTACTTGCTCTAAGAGATATATCCGCACCTGTTGTTATGCTTGACACAGATTTTATTGTGTGGAAAGAGCTTGAATTTGGCGACAATATAATCACAGCACATAGAGAAAACCTTTCACCCGAAATATATCCAGATATTTCGCATTTTAAAATGAAAAACGATTATATTTATAATGAATATATAAATAAAGAAACGCTGCCATGTAATACCGCATTTTTATATTTACCTGACGAGGGCTTTAAAATGTATTATACTAACATGGCAATTGATTTTATGAAATCCTCTTGTGATAATGATGATTACTTATGCTATATGGTATATGCAGAGCAGAGACTGCTTGCAATTTGTGCTGATTACTTAAAAATGAAGGTTGAAACCTTACTGGATAAAGATAAATTGTTTGTACCGCAGGATTTTTATACCCATCTTTGGGGTGCGAAAGGGCAGCTTAGAAAAGATGCACTTCAGAGATACGAATATTATCAAAGATGCAAGGCTCGTTTAAGAAAAGATTTCCCCGAATATGAATTTATTATTAAAAAACTAGAAAAGCTTGAAAATTAGGTTTATAGGGCTTGAAAAATTTGATTAAAAATGGTACAATATTAGGATATAAGTTTGAAACATATCAAGGATTTGTTTCAAACCCGTCGTTTTTTTGCGAAGCAAAAAAATCTCTTCGATTGGAATAGTTATAAAAATATAACTTTAAATAAATAACGTTTTATAAAATGAAAGGAAATTATCAAAATGAATACGAAGTACATTTTCGTCACAGGCGGAGTGGTATCTGGACTTGGAAAGGGCATTACAGCTGCATCATTAGGCAGATTATTAAAGAACAGAGGTTTCAAGGTAACAATTCAAAAATTTGACCCTTACATAAATGTTGACCCAGGTACAATGAGCCCTTATCAGCACGGAGAGGTATTTGTGACAGATGATGGTGCGGAAACCGACCTCGATTTAGGACATTACGAGCGTTTTATTGACGAAAATCTATCAGTAAACAATAATATAACAACGGGTAAAATCTACTGGTCTGTCATCAACAAAGAGCGCAGAGGTGATTATTTGGGCGGAACGGTTCAGGTTATACCTCATATTACTAATGAAATAAAAGAGAGAATTTATCGTGTTGCTAATCGTCCTGAGGGTGCTGCGGATATAGTAATAACTGAGATTGGCGGTACTGTCGGCGACATCGAAAGCACACCATTTCTTGAAGCAATTAGGCAGGTTGTTTCGGAAAAGGGTCGCGAGAATGTACTCTACATTCATGTTACGCTTGTTCCTTTTGTTGCTGGTAGCGATGAGCTTAAGACAAAGCCAACACAGCACAGCGTTAAACAGCTTTTATCAATGGGAATTCAACCGAATATTCTGGTTTGCAGAAGTGAAATGAATATTCCCAGCGATATGAAAGCAAAAATTTCAAGCTTTTGCAATGTCCGTGAAAAAGATGTTATTCAAAACCTAACCGCATCATCACTATATGCCGTTCCTTTAATGCTTGAAAAAGAAGGGCTTACAGATGCCGTTTGTTATCACCTGGGCATTGAAAATCATACACCCGACCTTGAGGAATGGACGGCAATGGTTAAAAAGCAGGAAAACCCAACCAAAACCTTGGTAGTAGGACTGGTTGGTAAATATATAGCCTTACCCGATGCGTATTTATCTGTAATGGAATCCTTAAGGCACGCAGGATTTGACCATAATGCAAGCGTTGATATCAGGCTCATTAATTCTGAAATATTAACTCCCGCAACGGTTAAGGAAGCGCTTGCCGAGTGTAACGCTATTCTTGTTCCTGGCGGTTTCGGTGATAGAGGCATTGAAGGAAAAATTGAAG
>JAVBPL010000128.1:0-3250 GCA_031549645.1 Ruminiclostridium sp.
CTTATATGTTTTGTGTCGATTTGTATTGTATTCTTATTAATAACCTTTACATCCGCTCCCATTTCGGTTAGGATTTGCAGGTCTATTGTTACATCATTAATATTGGGAACATTTTCTAGTATGCATGGTCCCTCTGCCAAAATCGTAGCTGGGATAATAGCGACAGCCGCATTTTTAAAACCGCTTATCTGGACCTCGCCTCTAAGTCTTTTCCCGCCGTTTATAATAAACTTATCCAAATTTCAAATACCTTCTTTACTTCATTTATTCGCATGAACAATCTTATGAGTAATATGTGTATAAGTTAATTAATATATATACTTTATCTCAAAACATCACTATCAGCTCTTATTAATTAACCTTGAATAGTACTATATGTTGTGTATCTTTACATTTTATTAACATATTATAGCATATTCTTAATAGAAATGAAAGTGCTTTTCACAAAATCATCATTTTTACTATATATTATGCTATAGGTTTGTAAATTTTATACGTAAAGTCAATATATTATTATTCATAACTTTTAAATATTGATTCAGCTTTCAGATACAGTAGTTTCTTCAATGTCGCTTGTTTCAGAAATTGTTTCAACGTCACTATCTGTAAAAGCATCATCATCGTTAGGTGTAGTAGTTGTATCGCCGAAAGCAACCTTATCCGTTAACGCATCAGGAGAATTCGTATCAATAGTAGTTACCGCGGCAGTTTTACGAGTCTTTTTTGTACTTTCCTCGGTTTCTATTGTGGTTGGCTCAGGGAGTGGTATCCGCACAATCTTTACACTCTTAATTATTATTTCGTTAAGAGGTTTTGAGTGTACATTCTTTGCATCATCAATTGAGTTCCCTGCTACTACAATGGTTTCAGCTATCGCATTAATAACACTAAGCCCTTCAGACACTTGCCCGAACACCGTATTTTTTCCGTCTTGGTTGTAAACACCGCTTCGTGTTGCATATTGTTCTTTTATATCGTCAGGAATAGCTTTAAGATTTTTTAGGAGCTCGGTGTATTTTTCTTTTGCTACATCTGTCAATGTTTTTGTGCTGTCATTAATCTGTTCCTCGAGCTTTGAAATATCCTTGTCTATATCTACTGTGGACCTATTACATACAAAATAAATCTGCCTATAATTTTTTCCATTTGAATTCGCCGCAAAGCACAAGGCACCATAAAAATTCTTTGCATAATCAGATGTTTCTATGTCAAAATATTCACCCTCTTGAACCTCTCCATCGGTCCCGTCAAAGTTCACAGAACCACCTTGAAAAAAATAATCATTTAAAACTCTATGAATATTTCGATTATCGTAATAACCACGTTCTGCAAGCTTTATAAATTTTTCAACTGCAACTGGAGCGATTTGGGGGAATAACTTAAATGTAACCTCACCATAATCAAGAAAATCAAAAACAGCAAAAACATCTCCTGGCTCAGACGTAAGCTCGCCTAGATTGCCTGAAAGAATCGTTGCTTCCTCCTTGCTACAAGAGGTAAATGTTAATAACCCTGCAAAACAGACTAAGCAAGATAAAAAACGCTTAAAGTGCATTCTAATCTCCATTCCTCTTAAGCAAATTACTCCTTAACTTCCTTATACGTTGAAAGCTTAATCGAATTAATATTTATATCCTCTAACGGTTTGTAGTTTTCTTCGTTTATCGCCGCAGATGTAATAGCTTCAATAACATCAAAGCCCTTGATAGTTTGTCCAAAGACTGTATAAATAGCGGAAAAGCCCCAAACACCTTCATTGTCAAGCATCACCTGAAGTATCTCGTCTGAGAACATGCGGTCTCCGTTATCTTTATAAAGCTCACGGCATAAATCAACCTCTTCCTCTGTTACAGCCCCACTGTTAATGATAAAAAATCTGCTGTCACCAAAACCAGTAACGTTATAATATGAAAGCATTGCACCTTTAAATGGCCATAGATTAACAGAACATTCAGCATCTATCGGCTTGCCATCGCTGGTTACCCCAACATTTATATCATCTTCCACGGCACCAGTTAAAAAGCAATAATTATTCATAACATAATATATTGATTTATTAGTATAAAAGCCCTCATTTATTCTATCGATAAAGTTACTAACTGTATTTGGCGCGTATTCGGGGTACAAAACCGCCGTTATTGTGCCAAGTGTAGTATCTATTATGCAAACTGGCTGGTCATCTTTCGGTTCCTCAAGCTGAACCAAAGTCATTTCGCTATAATCATACTCTTGAATTGCTGTATATGTCGAATTTGTATTACAACCGCTAAAAAGCATTACACCTGCAAATAAAGCTATTCCAAATCTTTTTTTCAATTAAAATTCCTACTTTCTAATATTCTACGTCTTTTCTTTATATTATATAAAAAAAAACGCTTAAAGTCAATAGTTTTTATAAACTGTCATAACTATGTAACTATATTTATTTTTATATTAATCGTATGAGTAAGCTGCTTAGTATATTAAAAGCTATGCACAGCATAATGCCTGTAATTGATGGAATAATAATTGAAGCTAGTGTCCACTTTATACTTTTGGTTTCTTTAAAAATAGTAATACAGGTCGTTGAGCAAGGAAAGTGAAACAGTGAAAAAAGCATTACCGAGACTGCCGTTACTATACCCCATCCGTTATTTTGAAGTATATGTGCTATTTCACCGAGTGTACCTAGCCCCGTCAACGTTCCATTTGAGAGATAACACATTACTATCAGCGGAAGCACTATTTCGTTTGCAGGAAAGCCCAAAATGAATGCTGTAATTATAACGCCATCCATTCCTAAAAGCTTTCCGAATGGATCTAAAAAGTCTGTACAATATTTTAAAATTGAAATGTCGCCGATATTAACATTGGCAAGAAGCCATATTATTATCCCCGCAGGAATAGCAGAAATGACAGCTCTGCCTAACACAAAAATGGTCCTGTCTAAAATTGAGCGTGTAATAACTTTTATTATTTGCGGTTTTCTATATGGAGGTAGTTCTAATGTAAATGAGCTAGGAGCCCCTTTCAATACTGTTTTCGAGAGTATCTTTGAAACTGCAAAAGTCATAAATATTCCAAGAGTAATAAAAAGTGTCAGTATTGCTGCCGAAAGAATGGATTTTATGGCTCCATTGACATAGCCAATTAGAAAAATTGATATTATCGCTATTAACATTGGTAATCGCCCGTTACAAGGGACAAAAACATTTGTAACTATTGCGATTAAGCGTTCTCTGGGGGAGTCGATAATTCTGGCTCCTGTTAC
>JAVBPL010000118.1:0-8762 GCA_031549645.1 Ruminiclostridium sp.
ATACGGTGAATTTTTTCGCTCATTTCTTTTCTTAGTTTATAAGTGAATTTTTGCGAAACACCCGACATAAGCCAGCCTTGAATGTAGGAAAAACCTGCGCTTATACCATAAAGTATGATTAGGGTTAGGAGGGTGTTATGAATAATAGTAAAGTTTATGCCCTCACCGCCGCTGATTTTGCTCACTAAGCCGTTGAAAAGCTCGGTGGTGGCATTACCAAGGATTTTAGGACCAATTATAGCGAAAATCGTGCTTCCTACCGCAAAAATAAAGATGATAAACAGTGCTATTTTATAAGCTGAAAGATACTTTATAAGGGTTCTCATCGTGCCCTTGAAGTCCTTCGCCTTTTCAGTCATCATGCCAGGTGGTCCGTGTCCGGGGCCATGCCGTCTTTGGGGTCTTGATGCATTTTGTTCAGCCATTATGCCTCCTCCTTTCTACCAAGCTCTTCTGCTGAAAGCTGTGAATACGCGATGTCTCTGTATACCTCACAGCTATCGAGAAGCACCTTATGTGTACCTATTCCCGCAATCTGACCTTCATCAAGTACAATTATCTGGTCAGCGTTAAGAATAGTGCTTATTCGTTGTGCGACTATTATTACAGCACTTCTTGCGGTGGTTTTTGATAGTGCCTTCCGAAGTGCAATATCAGTCTTGAAATCGAGTGCCGAGAAGCTGTCGTCGAAGATGTAAATCTCAGGATTTTTCGCAACGGCTCTTGCAATCGAAAGTCTCTGCTTCTGTCCACCCGAAACATTAGTTCCGCCTTGTGAAATTGCACTTTCGAAGCCTTCTTCCTTGCCACTTATGAATTCCTCAGACTGCGAAATTTCAGCCGCTAATTTAACTTGTTCCTCGGACATTTCGTGGTTGATAGCCGAATAAGCGATATTTGACTTTATTGTACCAGAAAACAAAACTGCTTTTTGAGGAATATAACCGATTTTTTCTCTTAAATCGTGGAGTGTTACATTCTTTATGTTTACGCCGTCGAGTAGAATTTCACCGCCTGTTACATCGAAGAAACGGGGGATTAGGTTTGCAAGTGTGGATTTACCGCTGCCTGTTGAGCCGATAATTGCGGTGGTTTGACCAGCCTTTGTTGAGAAGCTGATGTTCTTTAGAACATCTTCCTCGGCATTTTGGTAATGGAATGATACGTTTCTAAATTCAATACAGCCTGTTTTGTCATTATCAAATTTAACTGGCTTTTCGGGATCGCAGACGCTGATTTCTGTTGACAGAACTTCACCAATACGTTTGAATGAGATAATTGAACGGGGTAAAATTATCGACATCATCGAAAGCATGAGGAACGACATTATTATCTGCATGGTGTAGGTTATAAAAGCCATCAGGTCGCCGACCTGCATGGTACCGCCGTTTACGGCATCTGAGCCCACCCATATAATAAGCACCGAAATGCCGTTCATAATGAACATCATAGTTGGCATCATAATTGACATTACTCTGTTTACAAAAAGGTTAACCTTGGTTAAGTCCTTGTTTGCGTTATCAAAGCGTTTTCTCTCGTGTTCTTCCTTTGAAAAGGCTCTTATTACTGGTAAACCTGTAAGGATTTCCCGCGAAACTAAGTTGATTTTATCAACCATTTTTTGAATTACCTGGAACTTTGGGAGTGCCACAACGAATAGAAATATGATAAGCAGAAGAATTACACCCACCGCAAGACCGATAATCCAGCCCATTGAGCTTCCGTCCCGTAAAACCTTATATAATGCACCAAAACCCATAATAGGTGCAAAAATAAGTATTCTTAAAGCCATTGTGATTACCATTTGCACCTGCTGTATGTCGTTAGTGCTTCGAGTAATAAGCGAGGCAGTGGAAAAGCTGTCAAATTCATGGCTAGAGAACTGCATTATTTTATTAAATAAAGAGCTTCTGGCGTTCTTAGCAAATTGTCCTGCAATTCTTGAGGACAAAAACGAAACGATTATGGTGCAAACCATTGCGGCAAAGGCATAAAAAATCATTATTCCGCCTATGCCTGTCATGTAATCCATCTGCTTTTTTTCAAGGTCAACACCGATAGCCTCGTATTCACCGCTCACATACTGCATGGCGATTTGCGAGATTATACTGCTGTCAAGCTCGCTTAGTTTCTCGCTGATTTTACCGATTATCATAGGGTCGGTGAAATCGGGAACGTACCCTTCTGGGAGCTCGGTACCCATTTCTGCCGCAAATGATGAAAAATCCATCGCAATATCAGAGTCAGTCGACATATTCTGCATAGCAAATACAACTACCATCGGAGTGCCTAAAATATCCTCGATTTTGCCGTAAATAACTTCTTGTTCATCTTTCGAGATATTATTAAGTAATAGAATTTCGTTGTTTTCTTCTGATGCTGTGTAATTTGATAGCACAAATTCCTTGTCCTCGCCGTTACTTACCATCATCAAAAGCATATACATTTCATCTTGTCGGATTTCAGTCGGTACATAATTATCAATACCCTTTTGCTGTATTCCGACGTTTACGATTTTTGATGTATATTCAGGTAAAGCAAGCTCGCAGACAGCCTGTACAACGAGTAGTGATATTACGAAGATTATCAAATACCAGCTTTTCGCAAGGTGCTTAAAAAGCGTTTTCATATATGAATTATTCCTTTCAATTTTAATGTAATACTAGAAATTATACTTCTTTTTTTGTTAAAAGTCAATGAAAATTTGATGAATTATTTGTGTAAGTTCATAAATGAAAGTTCGGTGAAAAAACGTAATCATTTTGTAATAATATTTCTTTTGTTTTCGCTTGATTATAAGTAAAATTATGGTATAATAGAGGTATATAATACTAAATTTTGGAGGAAGTTATGTTAAATTTCAGTTTTCAGTCCCCGACATACTTTGATTTTGGTAAAGGTGCGGAAAAAAATGTCGCACAGCTTGTAAAGAATTTTGGCGGCAGTAAGGTACTGCTCCATTACGGCGGAGGTTCGATTAAGAAAAGCGGACTTTATGATACAGTAGTTAATACGCTTACTGCGGCAGGCATAATCTACACCGAGCTTCCTGGTGCAGAGCCAAATCCCAAAAGCGGTTTAGTTTATACAGGTATTGATATTTGTAAGAGAGAGGATATCGACTTTATTCTCGCGGTAGGCGGCGGCTCGGCAATTGACTCAGCGAAGGCAATTGCGGCAGGTGCTGTATATGATGGGGATTTCTGGGATTTTTATGCTGGTAAATATATTGAGAAGGCTTTGCCTACTGGTGTAATTCTTACTAGTGCGGCAGCAGGAAGTGAAGGCTCGCCGAACTCTGTAATCACTAACGAAAAAACTCTCGAAAAAAGGGGCGCGGCAGGTCAGGCAATTCGTCCCGTGTTCTCGATTTTGAACCCGGAATTTACGCAGACATTACCCCCCTATCAGACGGCAGCAGGTGCTACAGATATTATGGTTCATGTAATCGAGCGTTATTTTTCAAATACTAAGGATGTCGAAATAACCGACCGCTTATGCGAGGCTGTGCTTAAAACTATGATAAAGGAAACACCAATTGCTATTGAAAATCCTGATAATTACGAGGCAAGAGCAAATATAATGTGGGCAGGAATGGTGGCACATAATAATCTCTGCGGTGTCGGACGTGAGCAGGACTGGTCTAGTCACGAAATGGAGCATGAGCTTTCGGCGTATTTTGAAGCGACTCATGGTGCAGGTCTTGCTGTAATTTGCCCTGCATGGATGAAGTTTGTGACTAAAAAGAATTTACACAAAACTGTACAGTTCGCTGTTAGAGTCTGGGATTGCCAAATGAATTTTGAAAATCCGATGGAAACTGCACTTGAGGGTATTGAACGCTTTGAGTATTTCTTAAAGAAAATCGGCATGCCGTCCACAATAACCGAATTTGGAGCAAGTGAGGCGGATATTCCGAAGCTTGCAAACCATATTAAGTTAAACGACGACAATACACTAGGCGGCTATGTAAGGCTTGGGGTTAAGGATATCGAGGAGATTTACCGCCTTGCGCTCTGAACCTTTTACGATTAGAGCTGAGGTTAACAGCATAAATCAGCTTATAGAAGCAGCGAATAACGAAAATGTGGAGTATATTTATGCTCCCGTTCGTTTACTTTCTGAAGATTTAGTTGCAATTAATAAAGATAAAATTATCGTTTCTCCACCCGTCTTTTTAGGCGGGGAGGAGAAGCTGATTAAAGAACAGCTAATAGGTCTTTTTAATCTAGGATATAGGAAAATGCTAGCTAATACACTTGGTCATATTCAGCTTGGTATAGATATAGGTTTTCAGTTATACGGCGGATTTCGTCTTAATATAGCCAACGGTCTTGCCTTAAAAGAATATGGAGATTTAGGCATAACAGATGCAATTATGTCGATTGAATTAACTGCCGACAAACTTAACGAGCTGTCACATTCCGTCCCTGTCGGGATTATGGCTTATGGCAGACTACCTCTGATGCTTTTAAGGCGCTGTCCGATAAGGGATGGAAAACCATGTGATAATGGAAAAAGCTGTGGAAAAGCTATAACCGACCGAATGGGAAAAAAGCTTGATGTGATTTGTGATAATAGTGTTCAGCTATTAAACCCAGATACAATGATTTTAAGCGATAAGCTCGATATGTTCCCTAAAGTAAATTACTTTGTGCTTTATTTAACCGACGAGGAAAATATTGATGAGATAGTGAATTCTTATGTAAATCAAGTGAAATTCGGCGACAAGCTAACCAGAGGTCTTTATTTCAGAGGAGTAAGATAGATGAAAATTAAATTCAAACAGCTTAACCCAAATGCTATTGTACCCCAAAAAGGTACAATGGGCAGCGCGGGTGCAGATTTATTTGCCTGTGTTGACAGCGAAATTTATATAAATCCTAATCAAAGGCTGCTAGTACCGACTGGACTTATGCTTGAAATACCTGAGGGCTTTGGCGGCTTTGTGTTTCCGAGAAGTTCTATTGCTTCAAAATACGGGGTTTCGCTTTCAAACTGCGTTGGCGTAATAGACTCGGATTACAGGGGGGAACTGAAGATTGCGGTTATTAATCACAGTGAGGATATTTTTATTGTGAGAAACGGCGACAGAATAGCGCAGCTTGTTATTCTAGCGGTACCTGAGACTGAATATGAGCTTTCCGATGATTTGACCGATACCGTAAGGGGCGAAGGTGGATTTGGTTCAACAGGTAGGTAATTATTTCTAAAAAAAACAGAGAATTGTATAGAAAATTTTGTTGAAATTATGTTGTATCGTGTTATATTTCGTGATATAATATACATTATAGATTGTGAAGAAACGGAGTAACAGAATGTTTTCAAAGGACATCGGTATAGATTTAGGTACCGCAAATACGCTTGTTTATATGAGAGGCAAGGGTATTATTATCAGAGAACCAAGTGTAGTAGCCGTTGATGTAAGGCACGACAGGGTGCGTTATGTAGGGCAAGAAGCGAAAGATGTAATCGGTAGAACACCAGGCTCAATTGTTGCTGTAAGACCACTTAAGGACGGTGTTATCGCAGATTTTGACATGACTACCAGTATGCTGCAGGCTTTTATCCGAAAGGCTGTAAAGAACCCTGCTTTTTCGAAGCCGCGTGTTATTATTTGTATTCCCTCGGGCGTTACGGCAGTTGAAAGACGTGCGGTTAAGGAAGCAACCATGAATGCAGGCGCAAAGCGTGTTTCGATAATTGAGGAGCCTATGGCCGCTGCCATTGGTGCAGGACTGCCTGTTGCAGAGCCGTCGGGAAGCATGATTGTGGATATTGGCGGTGGTACCAGCGAGGTTGCGGTTATTTCGCTCGGTGGTATTGTAACATCACGTTCGGTGAGAGTTGCGGGTGACGAATTTGACTCGTCTATTATTAATTATATAAAGAAAAAATACAATCTCTTAATCGGTGAAAGAACAGCCGAGGCTGTTAAGATGAGCATAGGCTCTGCCTACACCTTTGCAGACCAAGAACCAGTTAGAGACATCAAGGGTAGAAACCTTATGACAGGCTTACCCGAAAATATTACGGTAACGAGCGAAGAAATCCGTGAAGCGTTAGCCGAACCTTTAAGCCATGTAATAGATGCCATTAAAGTCACACTCGAAAAAACACCTCCTGAGCTTGCTGCCGATATTATTGATAGCGGAATAATGCTTGCTGGCGGCGGGGCTCTTTTGAAGGGGCTTGACCAGCTTATTCATGCCGAAACTGGTATGCCTGTAAAGATTGCAGAAAGTCCTATCGACTGCGTGGCAGATGGAACTGGCAAGGTGCTTGAAAATATTGATAAGCTAATTGATGTTCTGAGCGAGGACGATTCTAAATATTAATTTTACTGGGCGGTGAAAGCCGCCCTTTTTTGTCTATTATTTTGGAAATAAAAAAGGGGGGTATATATGAGAGACTTTTTCCATAGCGGAAGGTTTAAGGTTTTACTGTGCATTTTTGCACTCTTGCTCGGTATTCTTATATATGCCGCGGTTAGCGGAGGTGCGGCTAGTGTCCCCGAAGCCGTAATTAATACTATAACGCGTCCCTTTGTTTCGGCGGCGACATCTATTTCGTCGTGGGTGGAGGAAACAATAGATAAGGTTGTTAATGCTGATAAGTACAAGACAGAAAACGACCGATTAAAACAGCAACTCACTGAACTTTATGCGCAGATAATAGATAAAGATAAAACCGATAAGGAGAATGAGGAGCTTCGTAAGATGCTTGAGCTTTCCGAGGAGAATGATGATTTTAAGTGGGCTCCGCCTGCGAACATAATTGCCCGCGATGCGGTTGATATTTACGGTGGCTTTACGATTAACAGAGGAAGCGACGATGGGATAAAGCTTGGCGACCCTGTTTTTAACGAAATCGGGCTTATTGGCGTTATTTCCGAAATTGCACCGAATTACGCAAAGGTTACGACAATTCTCTCAACAGAGGTTCATATTGGTGTAAAAGTGGTTTCCTCGGGTGCAGTCGGCATGATAGAAAACGATATTATCTATTCCGCTGATGGTAAATGCCAGATGAGCTATGTGGAACGTGACAGTAAAATAAAAGCTGGCGATGTGATAGTTACAGCGGGCGGTAAATCCTATCCCGAAAACTTAATTATCGGAATCGTTGAATCAGTATTTATAGATGACAATGGGCTTTCACTCCATGCTGTTATTACACCCTCGGTTGATGTGTTTAGGATAACGAGTGTTTTTGTTATCACAAGCTTTAAGGGACAAGGGGGGTAGCGTGAAAGGACTGGTTTTCGTGGTCTATTTGTGCTTTAAGTTTACCGTCCTTTCACGCCCGCAAATGTCAAACTCAAACAAAGATGTTCGTTTGACATTTGCTCAAGAGGAATGGAGACTAATATGAAAATCTCGTTGAGAAAACACCTTCATTTAAGCAAAAAAGAGAAGCTGACTATCTTTTTCAGATGGTTTTGCTATTCTGTTTTACTTCTCTTGCTCTTTATGCTTATGTGCAGCGGCAGCTTTAGGAAATGGCAGCCGATTTTAATTATTCCGCTTAGTGTTGCGGTTGCTATGTTTGAAAAGGAGTTTTCCGCCGCAGTTTTTGGACTTTTTTGCGGGCTTATGCTTGATACCGCCTGCGGTTATTTACTAGGAATATCGAGTCTTTGGCTTATGCCGTTTTCGCTTGGGATTAGTCTGTTAATAATGAATTTGATTAGGGTTAATCTGCTTAATCATCTTTGGATGACAGTGGTTACTAGCTTTGTAATGGCCTTTATGGACTACTTTTTCAATTATTTCATCTGGGGACTGCCGAATAATGAAATTATTCTTTATGAGTATATTTTGCCCTCGTATTTCTCGGGTATAGTTTTGTCTCCGCTTATATATTTAGCTGTAAGATTTTTACACGGCAAATTTACTCTGAAGGAAAATCGAGAGCTTGAAAATCCGCTTTACGACAATGATACTGAAGTGTTAAAAGAGAAGGTTTAGAATGAATTTCGGGAAGCTTTCAAAACTGAATATAATAATCAGATTGACTGTTATCGTTTTGATAATGGTCGTTTTGACATTTCTTTGTGTTGCGAGGCTTATGAAAATTCAAATTGTTGACGGAACCTATAATACCGATTTAGCACAAAAAAATTATACCGCAAAGCAGTCGGTGCTGGCGGCAAGAGGTCAAATTTTCGACTGTAACAGCATTGCTTTGAATACAAACAAGATAGTTTATAAGGTAATTATTCAAAAAGCCTTTTTTACTTATGGTAAGGAAAACGAGATTATTGAGCTTGCACTGCGAATTTTGAAGGATAATAAAGAGAAATGGATAGATACTGTTCCTATTACCTTTGAGGAGCCTTTTACGTTCACCGATGTCAGTGATAATGAGCTTGACAAATTCAAGGATAATATCGGGCTAAACCCCGATGCAACGGTGGAGAATTGTCTGAAAGCGATGCGTGAAAACTATAAAATTAGCGATAAGTATGATGAAATCATTATGAGAGCCATTGCCGGCGTGCGTTATCAGATGCAGGTACGGGATTTTTCGTACAATAATCGCTACACTATGTGTGAAGATGTGTCGCTGGATACCGTAATTGAGCTTAAGGAACAGAATAATAATCTTGCAGGAATTGATATAATTGAGGAGCCTATCAGAGTTTACTTGGACAGTAGCTCTGCGGCGCATACTAGAGGTACAATCGGTGCTATTTCTGCCGAGCAGTACACCGAGCTTAAGGAACAGGGCTACGGTTATAACGACACAATAGGCAAAAG
>JAVBPL010000028.1:0-5416 GCA_031549645.1 Ruminiclostridium sp.
AAATCTATATCATAAGCTAATGCATTGACGATTTCCTGCATTTCCTCTTTTGAATTTATATAATGTGTTTCATTTATTATGAGCTTCTTTTTCTCTGTCGGAAGCCCTGCAAAGAAATTAAATATTCTGCTGTCTTTCATAAGAGCCATACCCAGTCCAGTAGGTATTTCAATTCTTTCACTATACATTTATTTTTTCACCTTTCATGTGGTTTTGTTTTATAAATTTATTATTGACGAGTTACAATAATATATACTTTGTCAAAATATATCGTAATAAATTGTATAACAATTGCCATAAATTAACACAGTAATATTAGAATAAAAAATCACCCCTCTGACAATACTTAATTCAAGTTAAAAAATGAATTAAGTGGGGTGATTTTTTGTATTATAACAAGGTTGAGATAAGCGGGGTCAATACAGCAAATCTAAAGGTATTGAAGGAAGCAGAGAAAATTGCCCTTTTAAATAAGATAAAAGAAGGCGATATGGAGGCTAGAGAAACGTTAATAAACGGTAATCTTCGTCTCGTTCTGAGTGTCATTCAGCGTTTTTCGGGACGTGGGGAAAATGCCGATGACTTATTCCAAGTCGGCTGTATCGGCTTAATAAAGTCTATCGATAATTTCGATACCTCACTTAATGTTAAATTCTCGACCTATGCCGTCCCTATGATACTCGGTGAAGTAAAGCGGTATCTCCGAGATAATAACCAGATAAGAGTCAGTCGTTCCATTCGTGACCTTGCTTATCGTGCAATGCAGGCAAAAGAAAAGCTCACGAATGAAAAGCATCGTGAGCCTAAGGTTGAGGAAATTGCAAAAGAAATAGATGCAAAACGTGAAGATGTCGTGCTGGCTCTTGAAGCAATCAGCGAGCCTGTTTCCCTATATGAGCCTGTTTTTTCTGAAGCTGGAGACACTATATATGTAATGGACCAAATCGGTGACAACAACGACGACAACAACTGGCTTGACGAAATAGCCTTAAAAGAAGCAATAACTGCACTCGGACAGCGTGAAAAGCGTATTCTGAACCTGCGATTTTTCCAAGGTAAGACACAGGTTGAGGTAGCCGACCAAATCGGTATAAGCCAAGCGCAGGTTTCACGTCTCGAAAAAGGCGCACTCGATAAAATAAAGCGAAAATTTTAAGTTTAAATGTCATAAGTATTTTTACTTATGGCATTTTTGTTTATAATTTTAAGTTTCGTAAATCAATATTGACATGGTTTAAATTATTTGATATTATATAATTGAAATCTATAATTATACATTTTGAGAGGCTTATGAAACGATTTATTATAACATTTATATATGCTTTTATAATTTTGACCTTTTATGTAATAGGTAATGCTTTACATAAGCTTTCTATTGATATCGCAGTAGCAAATTCCTTGATGTTCATAATATTTTTATTACCAGGCTTGATTATCGGTTGTCTCCATTCGGTAAATATAAAGTATTTAAAATTAATAAATTATGCTTTAATCGTCTTAGTTAATATAGTTTTATTATCTATTTTTCATAATTTCATAAATGCTGTTTCTTATACCATATTTCAATTACCTACATATTTATTAGGGCGTATTTTTAGTGAAATACTTCTGTCATATAAAAACAAGATTAATAACAACAAAAGAAAATACTTTAATTTATTTTTATTAATTTCATATAGTTTTTTGATACTATTCATGCTTATTATATTATACTGTTTATTATTATTCCAGTTTTCATGGGCACCCTATGAGAAAGAGATCACCGATATGGCTGTCTTAACAGCACTAAATTAGTGGAGTTTCATAATGAAGTATTTGAAAATATTACTTTATCCCGCTATATTCATTGTCCTAGTTTTTATTCTTAATACGTTATTAATAAATACCAATACTGGAGTACATTCGATAAAAATTTCTCAAAATGCAAATGGTTCAAGCGGTGATTATTGGGATTATGAGTTAAGCGAAGATGGAATATTAATAGAAAGTGATTATTATACAACCCGATTTTTTTTGAATTTAGGTCCTGGTTATTCCCAAATATGGAAATTTTCTTCAATAGGATGTGGAGAGGTTACAATCCATTGGATAGCTTATGAAAGCGGTAGTCATATAGTTGAAGAAAACTCATATAGCGTAACATATATTGTAGATGAAAATGGAATCATATCGAAGAAATAGAGTTAATCAATAACGGTAATTTTAGAATTAATAATCTTTATAATATTTATATCATTAACAATGCTTTCAGCCGCAATGCCTATGTAGTAAGCGTTTAGTCGCTTCCATTGGCATTTTTTATTATCGGTAGTATTTATTCTATCAAAGCCCTCGCTGAAGCCATTCCCTGTCATTTTGGAATAGGCTTCCTTTTGCACCCACATTTTGCAAAATAGCTCTGCTCTTACTTCGTCATCTGCCGCTACGCTTAGTAGCTCAAGTTCTTTTTCAGAACAAACTCTATCTGCTGTTTTTTGATTATAATCACGGATTTCTTCTATATCAACGCCAATCGGCTTGTCGTCAACAGCACATATTATCAAATTTTTAGTGTGACTTAGATTAAAATAGAAGTGATTTCCTTCAATTAATGGCTTCCCTTTTTCACTAAGCGTAATTTCGAAGTTATTTATTCCTTTTTCTTTTTGTACTGCATATTTTACAACATAATAGGCTAAAATCGATATTTCCTTTGTGAGTGTCGATTTTATTTTTTCGGCTTTTATTTTCCTGTCTGTTGGGAGATTATTATATAATTTTTGAAATGTATTTTCATCAATATTGCCTTTGTGTTCAAATAAATATATGTTCATATTAAAACCCCTCTTTATCTTATTTTATCTCATTTTAATGAAAAAATCAACTTAGAGTTAGCTCAAAGTTAAGTTATAATCTTTAATTTTATTTTCATTTAAGTAAATTTTCTATGTTCATGTATTATCTGACAAAAACAGGCATGATTTCTATATCATTTTCATCAATCTTTTTTTCAAAATACTCTTTTAATTTGTTAATTTATCTGTTAGAATATTGATAATTTAACAATTACGGCATTTTGTCTTGCATGGAAGGGTTTTATTATGTTTTTAATAAGATGGTTATGGAAAAATATGAAGGGTTATAAGGCACTATATATAGTTGCACTATGCCTTACTGTTATTTGCCAGTCAATGTTCTTAATTACTCCGTATTTAAGCCAACAGGTCGTGGATACATTTATATTTAACTATAACGCTCTTTTTAACATTCAAAACGAGTCAGATTTATTAATGCTGATGCTTCTAGGCATGATTGGATTTACGTTGCTCAGAACAGTTATATTCTATTCGAGCATTATGCTTTATGAGGTTACCTCTCAAGGCTTGATTTATAAGCTGAGAAGCCATTTGTTTAAAAATATTCAGTCTCAAGATGCCAATTTTTTCGACCATTACCGAACAGGAGACATTATGACGAGACTTTCGGGCGACGTCGAAATGGTTCGTCATTCGGTTGCCTGGGTTATCAAGACTATACTTGAGTCTGCCGTGCTTTTCATTTCCTCCACGGTTTATTTCTTTATACTAGACCCTTTAATGGCGATATGCTTATTATTCCTTACACCTGTTATATTTTTCATTACATATTTTTTCCGCCGTACAGTAGGCCCAATGTACGTCAATCTCCGTGAACGCCTTTCAATTCTTAACACATCTGCCGAAGAAAACATATCCGGAAACAGAGTTGTTAAGGCGTTTGCCCGTGAAGATTTTGAAATTAAGCGTTTTTCCTTGAAAAATGCCGAATATAAAAATGCGAACCAGAACGCTGCGCTTACATGGCTAAGGTTCTTCCCTGCTATTGAAATTACCGCACAAGCTTTATCGGTTGTTCAAATATTAGTTGGCGGTATATTTGTAATTAACGGACGACTTACTTTTGGTGAATTTACTGCATTTTCAGGACTTATCTGGACTATATCGAACCCTATGAGAATGATAGGTAACCTTGTAAACGACTTACAGCGTTTCACCGCCTCTGCTAATAAGGTTATTGAAGTATATTACGGACAACCCAAAATAGTGGACCGCGAGGATGCCGTAGACATAAGCGGAAGAATTAAAGGTGATATTGAGTTCAAGAATGTAAGCTTTAAATATGGAAATAAGCCTGTGTTAAACGACATTAGCTTTAAAGTTAAAGCAGGTCAGACTATTGCTATAATGGGTGAAACTGGCTCAGGTAAAACATCACTTATAAACCTAATTCCACGTATTTATGATGTAAACTCGGGTGAAATACTTGTTGACGGAAATAACGTAAGAATGATGAAGCTAAACCAGCTCCGTTCTGCGATAGGTATTGCTACGCAAGATGTTCTTCTCTACTCCGATACCGTTGAAGGAAACATTGCTTTTGGAAATGGAGAGCTTAGCCTTGAGGAGGTTACAGAATACGCAAAGAACGCAGATGCTGATAATTTTATCAAAAAAATGTCCGACGGATACGATACTATTATAGGCGAACGAGGTGTTGGACTTTCAGGCGGACAAAAGCAAAGGATATCTCTTGCAAGAGCTTTAGCTATAAGGCCGTCAATTTTAATTCTAGACGACACTACCTCGGCAGTTGACCTTGAAACCGAGAAGCATATACAGGAAAGCCTTAATAACCTTGATTTTGATTGCACCAAGATAATAATTGCGCAGCGTATATCTTCAACAAAAGATGCAGACTGGATAATGATTTTAAAAGACGGTGAAATTTCAGAAATGGGTACCCACGCGGAGCTCTTAAATAATAACGGTTATTATCGTGAGGTATACGACCTGCAAAGCTAGAAGCTTAAATTATCTTACTTAGAAAGGACATCAACAATGGCACGAAATAAATTTGACATTGATGAGGAACTTGATTCACCATTTGAGATACGACATTTAAAAAGAGCGTTAAAATATGCTGGACAGTATAAATCAAAAATTGCGATTTCGCTGATACTCAGTGCGATTGCTGTTATTATTGCGCTTTTCGCCCCGATAATTATAAAAAGAGCAATTGACGTTGCTATACCTGAGAAAAATATGTCTGAGCTTATAATTTTATGTGTTTTATTATTGATTACGATTGTTGTCAGCGTTATACTATCTAAAATACGTTCTGTTATAATGACAAAAGTAGGTCAAAGCATTGTGTCTGATATAAGAACAGATTTATTCATTCATTTACAAGAGCTGTCCTTCGAATACTACGACAGCAGACCACATGGCAAAATACTGGTTCGTGTAATAAATTATGTAAACAGCATTGCAGACTTAATGACAAACGGCATCATAAACCTGGTGCTTGAGTCCTTTAACCTCTTCTTTATCATAATCTTCATGTTTATTTTATCATGGAAATTGGCGCTAATCATACTTGCAGGTCTCCCTGTTTTCCT
>JAVBPL010000023.1:0-5520 GCA_031549645.1 Ruminiclostridium sp.
ACTTGACTATGACCCGCAAAACAGATATTCATTGAACACCTCCAAAATAATTTTTCTACAATCCTACACTTTAGCATTTAATCGCACACTATTTATGTATTGTATCAAAGTTTCGTATAAAATCAAATAAAGTAGCAATAATAGCTAATTTATTGTTTTATATGCGAAAGTTTGAGGTTAAAGATGAAAAATGCTTATTATGGTATCGAAGGGAACATTTGTGGCGAAAGAATACGATTAGGGCGAGCCATGCAGAAACCCCCTTATACACAAAACGACCTTGCAAGGCAAATCCAATTATTAGGTATGGAAATAAATAAATCCATGTTGTCAAGAATTGAAATAGGCGATAGACACGTTTGTGATGCAGAATTGCGGATAATTGCTATTGCTTTAGATGTAAGCATGGATTGGTTGGTCGGAGATACTGACGACCCCAAAAGAAAGATATAAAAGGTCATATTGCAAGGGTAAAACAAGGTGATTTCATCCTTTGTTTTATCCTTATTCAATTACAAAAGATGAAAGGTCATGTTGAATGGAAACAATTTTATTAGCAATAGATGAAAATAGTAAATACTACCGTGAATACACGCCGGAGTTTTTAAAACATGGTATTTATACAATACGAGTTTCTTCGATGCAAGAAGGAATAGAGTATCTTGAAAATAAAGAAGTAACCATAGTTGGTATCAATGCAGATTGTATAAATTTTTTACCGCTTTTAAATGTGTTACGAATTAAAACTAATGCTCCCATCCATATTATGGCATCGTCACCCAATTTTGACGAAGATATAAAAGCTCGTGACTTAGGAGCAGACCATTATGGTAAATGGAATGATAACCCAATAGAGGGTACTATACGAGGTTTTCTTATGTTACAAAGATTTATTGAACGCAATCGGATGCCCAAAAAAAATTGTAAGTGTATTTATTATCATGGCATTTTACTAATGCCGGAATATCGCAAAATTTATGTTAATGATAATGATATTGACTTAACACGCAAAGAATTTGATTTACTCGCATTACTAATGTCTGACACTAAGCGTGTGTTTGCATATGACACCATCTATAAAAATGTTTGGAAAGAAGATTACATAGAAGTCGATAAGGGAGCTTTATGGAATTTAGTAAAAAGACTTAGAGATAAAATTAAAACGAATTCAAATATGCCGGAGCTTATCAAAAACGTACACGACATAGGATATGCTTTTGAACATTGAAAGCTAAGATGTATTAGCATCTTAGCTTTCTTTTTAAGCACTTAGACACCTTTTATCGTGGAGAATATGCACTCTTTATTTTCCTTATTTATGGTTATGTATCCATATTCACTACCAATAGAAATATCATATCTTGAGCAACCTAAATATTGTATTTTTGATAATTGTTTAAGCATTAAATAAAATTTTAAAATAGATATTTTTAAGCCCGAATTTTTAGCAAATTTATAGGCTCTATATTTTGTGTAATTACACTTTTTTGGTTTTGAAACATTCATTTTTAATAACCTCCTATATTTTTTATTCTGTTAGATGTGTAGTTGATAAATTCGTCAATCGTAGGTACTTCGCCTTTTCGTGGTATACAATTAGCGTGAAAAGAAGGTTTGATATAAGCATAATTTATTGCGTTTTGCATTTCTCTTTTGACTACGCCAATGGAAGTTTTGTTCTCCTTTGCGATTGCTCTATAATCTTCCCTATTCATAGCTGGCAACTCCTTTCAAAATTTCAATAGTATATTTGTGTAACGCTTTCGTGACAACAATATACCATGAACAAACTGCGAAAGGTGTCGAAAGCTGATGTCGAAAAAGAAATTATTTTACGAAAAAGTATCACATCACATATTATATCCTTAAATTAACTTTATTACAAGTTAGAATTTCTAACTTTGCGCTTCTGTAAGACGGGTTATTTTATTGATAGAATGTATTGTGAGGTGAACATGATGGAAGTTAATTACATAGACATAGGTCAAAGGATTGCAAAACGTCGTAACGTATTAGACTTAACTCAAGAAGGATTAGCGGAAAAAGCTGATTTAAGTACAGCATATATCGGAGCTATTGAACGTGCTAAATCAAAGTTAAGCATTGAAACTTTAATGAAAATATGTGGTGCTTTAGATGTTACGCCTGACTATTTTTTATTAGGTATTGATAAAGAATATAGAAACGATGATTTATCTGAAATAAAAGATGAAATATATCGATGCGATGAAAGTAAGAAAAAAACCATTTTGGAATTTATTCGTTGGTATAGTGATTTACAGCTATAAAAAATACCGCCATTTTTGGCGGTATTTGTTTAATCAAAATCAATAAATTCATTATAAAACTCTTTTGCGTTGGGAGCATCTTCAAATTTCTTATGCTCACGCATACCCATTAAAAATATGTAATTTATTTCTATATCGCTTATTTGTTGCTCTAACTCAATTTCTCTTTTAAACGCATCTTCTAAATCAACAAAATCATTATACTTTGTTTTTCTGATTGCATCTCTTTCATCAAGCAATAATTTATACTTTTTGTTTTCAACCCGTAACATAGATAAAGCATCGCCTATCCGTCCTTGTAAAAAATCTGCAAACTGTTTGTAAAATTCCATATAAATCCTCCTGCATTTTATTATGAATTATTATATCACTTGGCAATCCGTTACACAAATGTATGATGCCGTGACTGCATTTATCTTTTTATAAGTTTTAAAAACAAGTATAATTGTATCATACTTTGTTGTCACGCTTTAGTTACACGAATTTTGAAAGGAGGAGTATAAGTGGATAATTTCGGTACTCGGATGAGAGCTTTTAGAGAGAGCAAGAACATGACAATAACACATCTTGCAGAGTTATGTAATTCATCGGAAAATGTAATAAGAGGTTATGAGAAATCTCGTAGATTACCTAATGTTGAAATGATGATTAGAATATGTAACGCCTTAGAAATTACGCCCAATTTTTTATTACAAGATGCTTTAACTTTTGAAATAAACAAAGACAGAAACCACCTTTACAATATAATTGACAATTTAACGCCAAGTCAAGTTTCGTTTGTTGAGGATTTTTTAACTACACTACACAAGCAAAAATGATATGTAAAAGCAGGCTCACGCCTGCTTTTTTTAATATTGCGGTATACCATACCCGATAATGACCGAGCTTCCAACATCATAATTTCTCTGCTTGCAAGCATCGCCACTATTGCCTTCGATGGTGTAAACCTTGCCGCTCTCGACCTTTTCAACGATGCCTACATGGTCGGATGAGCCGTCCCCCTCCCAATCAAAGAATATAATATCACCCGACTTAGGTGTATAGCTTCCGTCTTGCCATTGTCCTCTGTCCTTAAACCACGGTATACCTTGACTTTGGCAAGCGGCAAATTTCGGAATGATACCAGTATCAATATATCCGCACTCGTTTGCACACCACGATACAAAGCAAGCACACCATTCAACACGGTTGTCAAATCCATACCAAGACCAATACGGCTGACCTCCCTCGTTGCCAAGTTGTGAGAGAGCCACTTCAACGATATTACCGTCGCCGTTTGATATTCCGTAAAGCACCGCCGACCACATACTATCATTTTGCGGCTCAAGCAATTCCGCAAGCTGTTTTCTCTGTTCTGCGTTCCAGTTATATTTATCTGCCATTTCGGATGCGGTCTTATGCTTGACGGTAATATACAAATAAGTCCTTGTTACTGACTTTTGCGTTTCAACGATATTGCCGTTACCATCAGTAGATGTTTCAATAATAGTTTCGGTTTTGCTTTCCGTTCGGGAAGAAACCTCATTCATTTCCCAAAAGATAGATTTTAAAATTTCTTTTTTACTATTATCCATCGTGGCGACTTCTTGCGGATTTTCGGGGTCGGTAACGGTCTTAATGGAATAGACCGCTAAAACCTCCTTCCATACCGCCCGTGAGCCGGACATTTCCAAAACCTCATAAGTGTTTTTAGATTTAATATCATTTATCTTATTTTGATAATCGGTGTTGATTTCACTAACTACCGACGACATGGTAGGGCTTCCGTCGTTGCTTTCATTGCTGAAAAAGATACCGAAAACCGATGCGATAAGCAAGCCGACCATGCAGATAACAAGAATAATGACGAGCGCAACCCATCCACCCGCCGCAATAGCGGAAATCAAAGCCTTTGTTGCGGCAATAATCGCTTTAACCATTGCAATAGTAGCTTTAACAACAGCTTTTGCCGTAGTAACAGCCGCTTTTGCCGCCGCCCGTGAAGCTTGTGCCGCTACTTTTGCGGCTTTTGCGGTTGCTTGTGCGGTTTTCTGTGCCGTTTTTGCCGCTTGCTGCGTAGTTTTAATCGTAGCTTTAGCGGTATGCTCGGCGGTCTTAACGGATTTTTGAGCCGTCTTAACTGTACCTTTTCCTGTGGCTTTTACGGTTTTAGCCGTAGTACGGGCAGATTGCTTTACTGTTTTTTCAGCCTGTTTAACCGTTTTAATTGATTTGTCGGCGGTCTGACGGGCGGTATCAGCAGGCTTCTTAAAGCTATTTTTCACCTCGTTTAAATGCTGTCGTGACTTTTGGAAATTCTCTTTTGCTCGATTGATATTTTCGGAAGCCTTTTTATGTGGATTTTTCAAATGGTTTATAGAGCGTTCGGCTATCTCTTTTGCTTTGCCGGAAACCTTATCCGTAGCATAATCGGAAGGTGAATTATGTTCGGGGGATTGCGTATGTTCTGCGCTCTCTTTGGAACGGACAAAAGCATTTTTCATATGTGTTCCAGCATCTTGTGCTTTATCAAGCACTTTTATGTCTTTTACGACTTCTCGTGTTTTGATTTTATTCATACAAAAACCTCCTTCATTGAAAATAAAAAATGCCTTGAGCTATTACACTCAAAGCATTTATGTATTTATTTTATTTACCATCGTTCTTTTTGGTCGGTCAATTCAGCTACATAGTCGATAGGCACATTGAATAAGTTTGCAAGTGCAATAAAACGGGGAGTTTTCAATATTGTTTTTCCGTTTTCAAGATTTCGATAAGCTGTTACACTCATACCTAACGCCTTTGCTACCTCCGATTGGGATAAGCCATGTTCTAATCTTAATTCTTTAATTCTTTTATAAATCATTTTATTTGAACAACTCACTTTCAAAGAATTTATGAACGGGTATATCCAATTTATATGCTATGAAAACTATCGACTCTATATCGGGTTCAACTATCTTTTCTAACAAAACTTTTTTAGCCCTCTTGACAAGTTTATCCATGTTTATTACTTCAAACGGAAAGCCCGAATTGTCGTTATCAAGTGTATTGAAAAACACCTCATAATCAACATTCTTTTCTTTGCATATCTCTTTCGTTCTTAGTGAAATCTAACATTGTAAAATGAAATGCGACACCTTTTCGGGTCAAGCGCCGACGCGCTTGCGGGAGCCGGCAACGTTGCCGGTCGTGGTTCGCAAACCACGAAACACCTTAAAAAAGGTAGCCCAAAGCAGCCAAAACGTGTAGA
>JAVBPL010000150.1:0-17404 GCA_031549645.1 Ruminiclostridium sp.
CAAACAAGCCTCCTACGTCAGGGAGGCTCGTTTATATATTAATTGCAGTAAACATTCCTGTTCAAAGTGTTACGATTTCAAATAATTCTCTTGACATGATAGTTGGAGAGGTGTATAATTTAAGTGCAACAGTAAGTCCAAGTAATGCTACGAATAAAACGATAACTTGGAGTTCAAATAACCCTGGTGTTGCATCAATATCCTCAACAGGAAAAGTAACTGCTGTGGGTGCAGGAACAGCAACGCTATATGTTAATGTAGACGGAAAAAGCAGCAGCTGTGTGGTGAATGTGAAGCGGCTAACTGCTGAGGAAATCGAACTAAACGACTTTTTAAACAGTGCTTATGATTACGAAAAAGCCTTTTTCGTTACACTTTCTGCTTGTAGCACATTTAACAAAGTACCGTTAATTGACGTTGCTCGTATAATCAAGGTTTTTAGAGATAATATCGACTATACAGCTAAGGATCAATTAATCGATGATTTATATTCGAAAACTGGATATGATTTTTCCAATTCAACGGGATCTCATTTTATTAATGTATACTTTGCGGAATATGAGCTTTATAGTAAGGGGAGCAGCTTTGCGGATTTAATGGAATACTGTGGCATGATCTGGTCTTCACAGATGAAGGTATTCCTCTCTATGCTATTATTCGGAATAACCGACGCATTGCACCCGTATGATAGTTATGGTGATATTAGGCAAGATCCACGCTGGTATAACGAAGATGGTACAATTAAATGGCCTGTTAAGGAGAGAGGTTTCCAAAACGGATATGTCGAAGAAACATTGCAAAAGGGTACTTTAGTTGACAGATACGGATCACCAGACGGAAACTTTTTAGCACCTTATGGTACACCATTTGAACAAAGATCATTACCCTTATATATGTCACCAACAACATCTAAATATACAGTATATAGGGTTAAAAAGGATTTATTAATTGATTCAGGTATCACTGCACCTTGGTTTGGTTATCCAGGTCGTGGGATTCAATATTGCTCGGAAAAATCAATAAGAAGATTAGTAAGTGAAGGGTATTTGGAAATAGTTGATTTACCCCAAATATTCGATTAGGCTAAATGGAGGTTATATGTATAATCTTTGGCGCGATATTATATTAATTTTTGGGTTTTGGATAGGTGCATTGAGGCGTTGGGACTTTAAAAAAAGAACTAGTAATAAAAAATCATTAGTGTATAAATCTAAACAAGATAATAGATTAGTTCATGAAAACTTTATATTAAGGGGTTTGCCTTATGAAAGTATATGCTTGACAAGATATTTGTTATTCTTTTGGCAAGTAACAGAGATAACCAATAAATCCAAATATCGAGTTTATTATTGCATCTTTAAAAGTACTGCATATTATCATCTACTAGAACTATACGATGGAAGAAAACCCCCAATAAATGATATATTTATTTCTCAATTTGTAAAACCAGGGGTAATCAAACGCAATCGTAATAATGGGCTTGGCAGATGGGTATTTAAAAGACCTGAACGATATAAGATGAATGCCAAACAATTAAAGCAATTATTCAAGGATAAAGGAATACCATTCAACCAATACAATTTTACAGGGGGGAGAATAGAATTTACGACTAATATTGTAAGACGCTTTATATTTTTTCGTACGATTTACTATGTTGAAAGAGGATATAAGTGGCATAAACGATATTTTATCTTCCCAAAAACAGCGTATGAATATTATTATTGTACAATATCAGATTCATTACTAGAAGAGCGGAAATACAGCTATTTAAAAGTTAACTTTTCAGAAGAAGAGCAAGAATTCATAAAAAATAAGCATTACGAATACTTAAGTTGAGACGTATTATTGATTAACATTAATTGGGCTGTGATGAAATGAAAATTTCTCACAGCCCCTCTATTTATCTCTAAAATACTCAAAATGTCGAAATATGTCGAAATAATTATTACAAATTTATTAAAAATAGTTAAAAACTACTTGACATTTTTATTGCTATGTATTACAATTAGGTAGTAATAGTTGTTCATGTGTTAATATTAATTGAACAGTAAGAAGATGAAGATAGCCGCATAGATGATGATAGGAGTGTTAAAATGAAGGCAAGCAAAACGATGAAGGATATACAGTTCTTAATTAAGAATTCAGGACTAGATCTTGATGAAACATTAAAGAGAACTAAGCTTATATTAGGTTTGTACCCAACGATTTGCTGGGTGACAGCTGAGCGTGCAAACGATTTACAGGAAAGGCTTTTGTGTCAGAGTAAAGAGCTTGATGTGTCACTGGAATTTTTCATTGAGTACATAGGTCGAGACAAAGAAAATGAGCAAATATCAAAAATACGTTCGCTTTTTCATACCAGGTGGCTGATTGATATTGTAAATACTGCTCTTATGAAAATTAAAGCTTACCCTATTTATGGAGAAACTTATCATAATATTATCAGCTCTGTATATACAGGAACTGAAAAATCAACTGAACAGGATATGCTGAGTGCTCTTAATATTGACCGAAGTATATATTATGCACGTAAGAAGGAAGCTTTGCTTCTGGTTGGTTACTGTATATGGGGTGATTTGATACCTTCATATATGGAGAATAATCTTTATTCTGACTCTACCTTGATTGTGTCATAAAACAAAATAACGCAGCAGATAAAGTTAATATCTGCTGCGTTTTTATTTTGTTATTCTATCTGAGGAGAGATAGAATTAATGAAAGTTTTTTGATTGACAAAATCTATTAAAAATGCTACAATTATAACAACGATATCTATAAAGGAAATATATATATGGCTACGACAAATTGGTACAATAACGCGGTAATTTACCACATATATCCGCTTGGTTATGTAGGAGCAGAGAGCGAGAACAGTTTCGGGGAACCCGAGGGAAACGGTAAATCTCCGATTTTAAAGGTAATAGAGCAAATACCCGTATTAAAAGAAATGGGCTTCAACACGATTTATTTCGGACCTGTTTTTGAGTCAACCGAGCATGGCTATGATACCGCAGATTATACTAAAATTGACAACAGATTAGGCACAAATGACGATTTCGCCGTGGTGTGCAAAGCACTTCATGATAACGGATTTAGTGTTGTGCTTGATGGTGTGTTTAATCACGTGGGACGTGATTTTTGGGCTTTTAAGGACGTTAAAGAAAAGGGCTTTAATAGTAAGTATACTAACTGGTTCCATGTGCGTACTGGTAACTCAAATTATAACGATGGCTTCTATTATGAGGGTTGGGAAGGACATTTTAATCTTGTGAAGCTTAATTTGTCAAACCCAGAGGTAAGGGAGCATATATTTAATGCCGTTAAGGGCTGGTACGAGGAGTTTGGAATTGACGGACTGCGGCTTGATGTGGCTTATTGTCTCGACCTTCATTTCTTAAAGGAATTAAGTGTATTTTGTCAAACCATGGAAAAGAATTTTTGGCTGATGGGTGAGACGCTACACGGTGATTATAATAAATGGATGAATAGAGAAATGCTCCATAGCGTTACGAATTACGAATGTTATAAGGGGCTTTATTCTAGCTTTAACGAGCTTAATATGTTTGAGATTGCTTATTCTTTGAACCGGCAGTTCGGCAGCGAAAGCTGGTGCCTTTACAGAGGGCAGCGTCTGTATACCTTCGTTGACAATCACGATGTCAGCCGTATTGCATCGATTTTAAAGGACAAAAAGCATCTGCCTGGAATTTATACCCTGCTATTTACGATGCCGGGTATTCCTGGTGTTTATTATGCGAGCGAATATGCCGCAGAAGGCTTAAAAGCCGATGGTGACATTTCGCTTAGAATTAAGTTCGAATTATCAGAATTTAAAAGAATAGAGCTTACTGATGTTATTTCAAAGCTTGCCCACGCACACGCTTCGCTGAAACCGCTTCATAGCGGAGATTATAAGCAGCTTGTGCTTCAAAATAGGCACTTTGCGTTTTCACGTTCGTGTGATGGCGAAACAGTTTACACGTTAATCAATGTTGACTCTGCACCTGTAACGATAAGCTTAAACACCTCGGGTGTTTATTCCGATATATTCACTGGAAAAACAGTTGATACCTCGGCAGGAATTGAGCTTCCTGCTTATGGTTCTATGGTGCTTTTCAGGGCTAACGCATGAGCAAATTAAAAGCGGTGCTTTTCGATATGGACGGTACTGTCCTTGACACTGAGCTTATTCATTTACGAGCGTGGGAAAAGGCTTTAGCCGATTTTGGCGTTTTTAATGTCACGGATATACTTTATCGCTGTATAGGTCTTGCCGATGTTTTGATGAAAGATTTATTTAAGAAAGAAATCAGCGACACCTTAGATTTTGAAGTCGTTTATGCTAAAGCTAGAGATTATTCGAGGGTAACAAAATCGCAGGGTATCCCGATAAAGAAAGGCTTTATTGAGCTAAATGATTATCTTCAGGAAAACGGAATTAAGAGCGCAATCGTTACCTCAACAGTGCATGAAAGTGCTGTTCACGACCTTACAAATTCAGGTATTATTGATAGATTTGACCTAGTGTCAGGATTCGGGGATTATGAGGACTGTAAGCCAGCATCAGCACCCTATTTGACAGCGGCTGAGAGATTAGGCCTAACCCCATCAGAGTGCCTTGCGGTTGAAGACTCGGTAAACGGCGTGCTTTCCGCATATAATGCAGGCATACGGTGCATATATATTAGAGATATTATAGATAATGAAGCTAGCGTAAAGGATATAATTTTCAAAAAAGCCGATAATTTATTTGAGCTTATAAATATTATAGGAGGGTTATAATTATGCCGCATATTTCAGTAAAAATGCTTGAAGGAAGAACCGACGCACAAAAAGAAAAAGCAGCAATCGCTGTAAAGGAAGCACTTAAATCTGCACTCGGTATAGGTGACGGGTATATAACTGTGACAGTAGAGGATTACAACGCCGAGGAGTGGCAGAGTGTGTTCAAAGAAGAAATTACAGATAAACCCGACAAGGTTTTTGTTAAACCACAGTACGATCCAAAAAGTTTATTATAAGAAAGGAACAGAAAAATGAGTAAGTTTAAAGGAACAAGAACAGAAGCAAACCTAATGGCAGCCTTTGCTGGCGAATCACAGGCTCGTAACAAATACACCTATTTCGCATCGAAGGCAAAGAAAGAGGGCTACGAGCAAATTGCCGAGATTTTCACAGAAACTGCCAACAACGAAAAGGAACACGCTAAGATGTGGTTCAAGCTTCTTCACGACGGTGAAGTGCCCGAAACCACAGTTAATCTGAAGGACGCGGCAGACGGCGAAAATTACGAATGGACCGATATGTATGCGACCTTTGCAAAAGAGGCGAGAGACGAAGGCTTTAACGATGTTGCTGCGCTTTTTGAAATGGTAGCAAAGATTGAAAAAGCGCATGAGGAGCGTTACCGTAAGCTTCTTGCAAACGTTGAGGGGGGCTTGGTGTTCTCAAGAGACGGCGACATGATTTGGGAATGTGCAAATTGCGGACACATTCATGTAGGCAAAAAGGCACCCGAAAGATGCCCTGTATGCGCACATCCGAAGGCGTATTTCAAGCTGCGTGCAACAAATTATTAAGTTGTAGTAGATAATAAATCAAAACCTCTTATGAATTTATGTCATAAGAGGTTTTGTTAATATATTAAGTATTAATATTATTAATCGCTTCATAAATACAATTGTAATCAATCCAGTCCTCTGGTTCAAAAAAACGTATATCTAACTCGGATAATTCCCAATCTTTAAGATATTCCGCATATCGGTCAAGGAAATAATCCTCACTTACATTTTCACCGCAATATTCATATTCGAATTCTGTATAATAAAGGAGATATGCGTTTCCGCCGCAAATTGAAGTATAGAAAGAATTTTTATTGATTATATCATAGATATATTCACCGGATATTCCACTATTGGTGGAACGGTCAGCCATGATTATGGTTTTTTTATTAAGCGTATCTTTATTATAGACACAATATATACTTTCTGTTAAATCATCATGTCTGCCCCAGCTTACTGCACCGCCTATAAGTTGTAACCCATTATCATTTACTTTATAAAAATCGACATCCCCAAAAGTTCCAAAATAAATCTCACCACAAAAATGCAAAAGCTCAAGTTCACCGTCAAAATCTACATCAAGCAGTGCAGTAATAAACGGAGCCATAATCATCGGTCTGTTTTGCTCTATTATCCAATTAGTAATAGCATCAATCTGTTTATCCGTCAGCGGTTTGGTTTCATAAATTCGAAATGGCTCATCTTTATTTATAGCGATACTAGGTTCAAGCAGCTTTACTTTCGGCTCATAAACCTCCATAACCTCCTCGTTAGAGTCATAAAGATTTTCGGCTGATATAAGTTTATAATAATAGCTTCTATATTCTTGCTGACCATCATTAAATAAATGCTTTTCTGTTTTATATTTTACACTTTTTGCTAGGTTCTTAAGTAAGTTATCCGAAAAATAGTCAATAACTATTTCTGATATCCCACTCGTTTCATCAAAATTATAACTCTTAAGGGAGGCATAAACCCAGCCGTCTCTATCGACAAACGCTAACTGGTTATTCAAAGGGTTATAAGCACGGCAAATTGTAGGGTTAAGGTTTTTAAGTCCAAGAACTGCTTCTGCACCATCTAATAAAACATTTATATCACGCAAATGCAGGTAAGAGCCATAACTATAGCTAGAACGAAGCAGAATCCATTGTAATTTATAATAAAATTCTTCATCTTCTGAAACGAGAAAATTAAAATCCTCTGCTGTACCATAAAAATTAAGCAGTCTGCTGAAGGTATAACAAAAAGCTACGTCTGAATTATATTGATGCTCCTCATCAACATATCCATAGGTCCATTTAAAACACATTTCATCGACATCAAATATTTCTGTTGTAACAGTCTGTTCTGATGTTGTCGTCGTTTCTTTAGTTGTAAGATACTCTGTATCTATTGATACAGAACTGGTTGTTGTAACAGTTTGCTCGGGTTTGTCAGGCTGCTGTTCGGATATATTACAAGCAGTAAATATAACGCAAAGTATAAGAAGGAATATATACTTTTTCATTTAACTTTATCACCCCACCACTTTATTCTTACCCTCATTTTTAGCTTGGTAGAGATTGCGGTCGGTTTCATTTATGAAGTTTTCAATCGAGTCGTCAACGGTGGGAATAATAGTTTTAACCCCGATGCTTATCGTAATCGAGAGGGTTTTACCTGTGTTTTGGTCGGTAATCTTTATATTTTCTGCCGCCAATCTGAGTGCCTCTGCGACAGCAAGCGCACCGTTCAGGTCGGTATTCGGAAGCAAAACGGAAAATTCTTCTCCGCCCACTCTTGCTGTAAAATCTATTGAGCGTTTTAAGCTGCCGCTAAGTGTTTTGGCTAAAACCTGAAGAAGAATATCCCCCTTCGGGTGACCGTAATTATCGTTATATTGTTTAAAATCATCAACATCAATAGCAAGCAGGCTTAATGGCTCACATTCTCTTGCGGCACGTCCCCATTCAGCAGCTATTCTTTCGTCGAAGCCGCGTCGGTTCGGAATTTCGGTTAATGCATCGACCTTTGCGAGCTCCTCAATGGTACGGATTTGCTTAACAATTTGAAGATGCATTTTAACCCTCATGCGGACAATCGAGTTGTTAAAAGGCTTTGTTATATAATCCATGGCACCGAGGAATAAACCTCGTTCCTCGTTCTCAACACTCGTGAGACCCGTAATTATTATAACAGGTATGCGGGCAGTAAGGTTGGTGTTTTTGAGCACTGACAGCACCTCGAAGCCTGACATATCAGGCATAAGAATATCGAGAAGAATTAAGTCAGGCAGATTTTCCATCGCTGATTGTATAGCACTTTTGCCCGATTTCGCAATAAAAATTTTGTAATCCTGCTTTAAAATATGGTTTAAAATGTCGAGGTTAGATTTATCGTCGTCTACGATTAAGATTTTAAATTCATCCATTTGATTTCTTCTCCTATTTTGTTATGTGTTTACGTATTTTATTTAATAGCTCAAGTGCTTCCTCGAAATCATAATCATTAATCCTGTTTTTAAGTTCTGTTGCAAGATTATCAGGTAAATCACCCAGTCTTTCCAAATAGTCGAGGGTTTCCGAGGCTCCTGTAAGTAGAAGGGGTTCAAGCTCGTCTAAGAGGCTTATGCTCTCCTCTGCTGAGAGCATGGTGTGTATTACATCTTCTTTTACAAGCGGATTTATTTCTCCTCTAAGCTCGCTGATAACCTCATTAAACGTATTCGACAATTCACCAAGGAGTGAATATGCATAATCATATTGTCCCTCCGAAACAGCGTTCTCCATCTTTCCAGCAACCAGCGACATAGCTACGGCACCGATTGTGGCTGAGCTGCTTTTTAAGGTATGTGAAAGCCTTAATGCCTTGCGGTAATCTTTTTCGGTTAGAGCTTCTTTTATAAGTGTGGGTTTGTCTGCGTTGTCTTTTAAATAATAAGCCTTAAGCCTGATATAAAGGGCTTCGTCATTGGCTGAGCGTTCAATTCCAAGTCTGGTATTAATCGCAGAAGTGGGTGATTGGGACAGGCTGTTCCCTGAGTTTATATTATCAATAGGGACAAGGCTTATCGGTGCAAGATATTTCAAAAGGCATCGCCAAAGCTCCTCGGCTTTAAAAGGCTTGCTGATAAAGTCGCACATTCCGTGGTTCTGATATATTTCACGGTCACGAGCCATAACGTTTGCAGTGATGGCAATTATCGGTGCTTTAATACCCATTTGCAATATTAACGAGGTAGTAGTGAGCCCGTCCATAACAGGCATATGAATATCCATTAAAATAAGGTCGAAGGGTTTACCGTATTTTTCTCTCGCCTTAATTATTTCGAGACCGACGAGACCGTTAGAGGCAGAAGATACCTTAAGACCAATACGGGTTAAATGCTCGATTATTACCTGTTGATTTATCTTATTATCTTCACATAGAAGCACGTCTCCGTTAAAAGTCGGGCGCATAACAATGTCGTTCGTAAGCGGATTAATTGTATCATCGGGATATTTTTCATCTACCTTAAATCCCAGTGTAAAGCTAAATCTACTGCCAACTCCGGGTGCACTTTCGATTTTTAGTTCTCCACCCATAAGTGTAATCAGATTATTTGTGATAGTTAGTCCGAGACCTGTTCCGCCGTAACGCCTAGTGGTGCTGCTGTCAGCTTGGTTGAAAGGAATTAACACCTTTTTAAGCTGTTCCGCCGTCATGCCAATTCCTGTATCTATTACCTCGAACTTTATTTCCACGCTGCTATCATTTTTAAATATAGGGTAAACCATTAGCTTTACCATGCCAGTTTCCGTAAACTTAACGGAATTTGAAACAAGGTTAAGCAGGATTTGCCTAATTTTAGTGGGGTCTCCTATAAGCATTTTCTTAATCGGAGGGTCAGAGTAAAAGTACAGACTAAGCCCCTTGTCAAGTGCCTCAGGACTGCTGATAGTTTCGCATTGCCTAAGGATTTCATTAATCGAGAATGGTATGGTTTCAACCTCGACCTTTCCAGCCTCGATTTTTGATATATCAAGCACAGCATTTATTATATTGAGTAAGCTATTTGCACTTATCCGTATTTTTTCGAGATATTCACGGGTGTTATCGCTAAGCTCTGTATCGTCAAGTGCAAGCTCGGTGAAGCCTAGCACGCCGTTCATTGGAGTTCTGATTTCATGGCTCATGTTCGCGAGGAAGGTTGATTTCATCTTAGACGCTTCTTCAGCCTGACGAGCGGCATCTATTAGTGTCTGTTCTTGAAGCTGTTGAGCGGTGAGGTCGAGTAAATAGACAGCATAAGCGTTCTGTTCTTTATAAGTAAAGCTTCTGGCATATATTTCAACCTCGATATTTTTATCAGACAGAACAAGCTCAGTTTTAAATTTGCCGCCCGCCTGAAACGACGCTCTTAAGGTCGCTTCATTGTTTTTACGAAATAGCTCCATAACCTGTGTGTTTAAAAGCTTGTCGTTATCATAGATGTTTACAAGGTCGCAAAACGCCTTGTTGTATCCAAGTATCTGCCCATTATTTTTGCTTATTACGCATATTGGGGCTGGTATTTCGTGAAGAATGGCTTCGGTGTCGATATACGCCTTTTCCAGCTCTCGCTGGGCTTCAACAAGGTGTGTTTGGTCAGAAATGAGCACCGCAACCTGTCCAGGCTCGGGCGAAAATATATCTGCTGCGACGTATCTTTGTAAAGTGCGGGCGTAATATTGCCTTGAGATTTTCCTGCCAGTTTTAGCGGTTTCGATATAGAGAGGCAGGGACTCCAGCCCGCCCGTGCAGCATTCGCTAAAACACATACCCTCAATATTTCCGCCAGGCTTATCAGGGAAGTCTCTAAAGGTTTTGTTTGCGAGGATTATTTTCAAATCGTCCTCGCCTTTATCATTCTTTACCAGTTCAAACAGCACAAAGGCCGCTGAAAGGTTATTGAAAAGCTTGTTTAAAGTGTTTTCGTAAAATTTATGCTCTCTTTCAATTATCTTGCTTTCGGTTATATCATGAAAAATCGAGACCGAGCCTGTTACATTTCAGTTTTCATCATATGTGGGGGTAATCGAGGCTGAGCATTCGATTATATTGCCTTTTTTATGTAGTCTCGAGGTTTCAAAATGGGCTATGTGTTTACCTAAATTTATTGCTTTGGTTATGTCCTCAGATTCGCCTATATTTTCAAGTGCAAAAAGCAGTCGATGATTTTTTCCAACGACCTCGTTTTTTTCATAACCGAAAATATTTTCGGCACCTATGTTCCAATCGGTAATTACACCTCTGTTATCCTTGATTACAACACCAGCATCGGCAATTTTAAAGATAGCGGCAAGGTTTCTAGCTTGTTTTTGGGCTTCGGTAGCATCAGTTATGTCAAAAAACACGACCACAATGCCAGTTAGAACCTTGCTTGAGTTAAAAACAGGTGAGTATACGGCGGAGCAGTTAATGATCCGCCCACTTTTATGTAGAAGATTAAAGGACTGATGCCCCACCCGTTCGCCTCTGATAATACGTTTATTTACTTCAAGAACACGCTCATATTCTTCTGTATTCGGGAATATTTCGGAGTATTTACCGATAACCTCGCTCCGCTCATACCCTGTAATAATTTCAGCACCTACGTTCCAGTCAAGAACCCTACCTAATAAATCTTTAACGATAATGCCCGCATCTGATGATGAAATAAGCGCATTAAAGCCATGTGCCTGCTCTTCAAATATTGCCTGTTCTTTTTGCGATACCTTTGCTTTACTGTTCCAGAGTGTGACAATCTCATTACGATATTTTAGAAAACATACATATGTAATGTCGTCGATATCTCTGCTATTAGTATCGAGTCGAACTCCATGAACCTGTATTTTACCGGTTTTATATACCTCTCTGAAGATATCGAAAAGTGTTGTTCCGTCTATATTTATAAGTGTTCTGATAAATTTTTCATAGTCAGATTTAGCACCGTTAATTATATATTCATTTTCTGTATTTTTGGAAAAATACATCGCCTTAAAGTCAGTGATGGCACCGTTTTTATCCTGTATTGGTTTGTTTATTATAACGCAGTACGGGAGTGCGTTTATGAGTTCTTCAAAATAATTATCATTATTTTCCATATAAGGCAATGTCCCTCCATAACGTATATAATCGTTTAAGCGTCATATTTTAGGAAAGTAATATAATTATATCACAATATGTCAATAAATGCAAATAAAAAAGGTTATTTTTCTTAATGAAAAATAACCATCTTAAATGAACTAACTGGATTTAAGCGGAAGCATTCTGCTTCTTAGCAAGTCTGCTCTTTAAGCGTGCAGCTTTATTCTTGTGAACAAGACCTTTAGTTACAGCTTTATCAAGCTTCTGAGCGGCAGTAGCTACAGCAGCATTGTCAGCTCCCTCGGCTCTTGCCTTCTTGATTATAGTCTTGAGCTCTGTTTTAGCAGCCTTGTTGCGTTCGTTCTTAGCCTTTGCTACGAGAACTCTCTTCTTTGCTGATTTAATATTAGGCACCTTTGCACCTCCTTGTATATTTTTGTTTTTTTATAGTAGGCTATTAATAAACCTTAATAGAAAACATTACTAAAGAATTATAACATAGTTAAAATGAAAATGCAAGTATTTTTTTCAAAATTTGGAGTAAATTGTATGAATTATAAAAACAGAACCGATTTAACCTATGAAATTGCATCAAAAGAGGCAATAAGCGAGGGTGTTATTCTCGAAAAATCTATAATTAACGGACTTCCCCTTATAAAAATTTTGATTGATGAAAAAGGTGCCGATGCTTTAAATAAACCTATAGGTGAATATATCACGCTTTTTTGTGACAAAAACGACGAGGAAAGTGAAACCGAGGCGTTAACCGAAATACTCAGAAAATTAATTCCTGAAAAAGGAAAAGTGCTTGTTGCAGGGCTTGGAAACGAAAACATAACCCCTGACAGTCTTGGGGTGCGGACTGTATCAGCGGTAGCTGCGACTGCGCATTTTTCGGACGAAAATGATTTCAAGGAGCTTGAGATGAGGGAAATTTATGTGGCACGGACTGGCGTTCTCGCCCAGACAGGAATGGAAAGCACAGAACAGCTAAAATATCTCGCAGACGGGATTAAGCCAGATTTAATAGTTGCAATTGACAGCCTTGCCTGCTCGGAGACTGACAGACTCGGAAGAACAATTCAGATAACTGACACAGGTATTGCGCCAGGAAGCGGAGTTAAAAACATGCGGAGAGAGCTTTCAAAAAAAACTATGGGTATACCAGTAATCGCTATCGGCGTACCAACCGTTATAGATTTATCGGGTGTTTTAAGTGAACCAAATAAAACCGATTTTGAAGGAATGGTTATGCCAAGAAATATTGATTTGACTATTAAGCACTTTTCAAAGGTTATTTCAAGAGCGCTAAATATTGTGTTAAATCCGACACTTGAAATAGACGAAATTGAAAAGCTGTTATTTTAAAATTTATTATCCACTAATTGCAAGGTTACTCAAATAGCTTTCTTTTCTTCTAAAAATAATGAATAAATATAGACTGCACTTTGCCCGTATAATCCTGAATTGTCGTTCGAAAAACATTCGCCTGTATGCGATTCGTAAAACATTTTTATTGCGGTATTTTCATCAACGTTAAATTCGCCGATTATAAGCTCCAGTATTGTTTTTAAGGTAGCAGCCCTTATTGTGCCATGCGGCATTTATATCAACCTTTCTGAATTAATAAATTTCAAAAAATTTAATGCATTTTCGGAGCAAAAGCAAATTTGATTATTTGCTTTCATATAAACTAATTTTGACAGAGCAAACTCCTTTGAGGATAATCCGTCAACTACAGCCTGAACTGTCTCACCAACATCGTCATTTGCAATTTTACCGATAACTATATCGTAATTATGTCGAAAAGATCCGTTTTGTCTGCAATTAATTACCAAATCAAGCCAATCCTTAGAATAATCGCTAAAATTCTTAACATTCAATTGTTTTTCGGCGGTAATGTTGTCGTATTCGTAAACATTTAAAATTGCGGCATTGGTATGTCTGTTGAAAGCTTGACGTTTTGCCCATTTTTCGGCTTGCTCTTTAATATTAGTTGTATAAAATCCAACTCCGAAATCCCTGCCTTTGTTAATACTAAGTATTTTTGGATTTTCTACAATGTCAGTTCCACCGTGATATATAATCATTGCTCCTCACCGCCTCTTATGAATTGGTCGATGTCGTTTACAATGTACTCAAATCCGAAGCCGTGGAGAATGTCATAATCCCTGTCAAGCATAGCTAATACATTGTTATGCTCAAAAAGCTTATACACTTCGTTGCTTGGAATTGATTTATAATCTGCATATTTTTCAATGCAAAAAGCTTTAAATGATAATCTACTCATATAAATTCACCGCTTTCGCCATAATATTGTACTCTTTAAAATACATTTTAATCTATTTTCTTATATAAGTCAAGATTTGAGATGCTGCATTTATAAATACTGCGTTAGAAGGTTCACAGCTTTGTTTGAAAAGCTGTTATTCTAAATAAAGCCTCAGCTTCATATATATAGCCTAGAGAGATTTAATATATTTTGAGAAGTTTAAGAAAAGAAAGTTGAAAGGGTGTATTAATTATGAGGAGAATGAGTAAGAATACAAAGCAGAATTTATTAAGAATAGCAGCAGGATTTATGGCGGTTTGTATCTCGCCTATGCTTGCGTCTGGGCTAACTAGAAAGCTTACAGATTTATCAGTTATCATGACCTCGGCAGTAGAATATGCGGGCAAAAATGGGGTAGGCTTCGGTGGAGAAGATAACGAGCCATTAATGATGAACACATCTTCATTACTGCTGTATAAGCCTGCCGAAAACCATAGCGTAATTACGCACACTCTGCCAAATATAATCCTGCCAGAAAAAGAAAGCTATAACGAAAAAAATATTGCTTCCGAGGCTGTTCCTGTAATGTCGCAGAATATTTCCGATTACAGCGAAGATTTAAGTACATTTAACTCCCGTGACGGGCAGATAGTAAAGACTACCTTTACCTCAAACGGGGGAATAAATTTTATTAACCTCCAAAAAGCTGGACAAGTCAGAAACGAGACTGAGCTTTCGAATGACGAGGTTATGGATATAATTTCGAGGACTCCCGATTTTAAGCTTGAGCTGAACGGCGAGCCAGAGGTGCTGATTATGCACACCCACACGACTGAGTCTTATCAGATTAGCGAGAGCGGTTATTATGATGCTGAATACACCAGCCGAACTGTTGATCCCGAAAAAAGTGTCGTAGCGGTGGGTGCTGAAATTGCGAACAGCATAGCCGAATGCGGTATTGTAGTTATTCACGATGGAACCGTGCATGACAGCCCCGAATACAAGGGCGCATATGAACGAAGTGCCGAGACTGTAAAAGCTATTTTAAATAAATATCCCTCAATTAAGGTTGTGCTCGATGTTCACAGGGACGCAATCGCTGAAACCGACGGCTCGGTGGTAGCGGCAGTAGCCGAGGTTGACGGAAAAAATGCCGCGCAGGTTATGATAATTTCGGCGGCAGATGACGGTACATACGGAATACCCGAGTTTAGAAAAAATTTGTGCCTTGCAGCTTTACTTCAAGGGCAGATGGAAGGCGACAACCCTGGGATTACACGTCCTGTTTTGTTTCAGTACTGCCAGTATAATCAGCATCTGACAACAGGCTCGCTTTTGATTGAGGTTGGCTCCCACGGAAACACAGTTGAACAAGCAAAGCTTGCAGGAAAGCTTATTGGAAAGAGCATAGGAAAAGCTTTATTGTCGTATTAACGTATAAATAACGAAATTCTGCTCACTATATAAATAAAATTATATAGAAAGCAGGTTAGTGATGAATTCTTTCTTTAAAATAGCTTTAGTCAGTGTGGTTTGCTGCGGAACGCTTTATGCCGCAGGTGAAAAGTTCGAAACCTCAGAGGTAATTTCGAGGCAAGGCTCAAGGGGTAAGGAGGTCGAAGCGATACAAAAAACGCTGAAGGAATATGGTGTATTTTTCGGTGAGGTTACTGGCTATTATGGTACCCAGACCGAAGCGGCAGTACGCAGATTTCAGCAGTATCACGGGCTTCCTGTTACAGGGGTTGCCGATGCCGCTACACTTAAGAAGCTTAACATCAGTATAGGCTCGGTACCATCGGCGACAGAAGCCAATGTCAATCTTCTCGCTCGTATTATTTCGGCAGAGGGCAGGGGCGAGCCATACGAGGGACAGGTCGCAATAGGAGCTGTGATTTGCAATAGAATTGAGCACCCCTCATTCCCCGATTCGCTTGCGGGAGTTATTTATCAAAACGAAGCATTCACGGCTATAACTGACGGGCAGTTTGACCAGCCAGTATCACAGACATCTTATTCAGCGGCACGGGATGCGTTAGCGGGCTGGGATCCCAGTGGCGGCGCAATATATTATTACAATCCGAAAAAAACCAGCAACGCATTTATTTATACTCGGCCGATTATTAAGGTTATCGGCGACCATAGATTTTGTTCGTAATAAGCTTATCCATCGGTGTATAGCCGATGGATTTTTTATGAATAAATAATTATTGTGTTGACATTATTAAAACTTATATGTATAATTATTTTAAAAGGAAGTGCAGAGGTCTTACTTATATAATCGGCAGTACTGGCTCTGCTCAATTGACTTACAATGTTACGCATACAAGAACATAAAATAATGGCATGCTTTATTATCAAGGAAGAGAGGCGGGTAAAATGAAAAAAAGATATTACAGCTTAATAACTATAATATGCTTGTTATGCTTTGCAGGCTGTGAAAATCAAATGAATGCTTCTCCCGAGGTATCGGAAGCAATCATTACCTCAGATGTAGATCAAACAATATCTTTAGTTTCACTCGAGACCACGACAATTAGTACGATTCCTGCCATAACCGAAACTGTACCGACAATAGCTCCAATCGTAGACATAAAGTCAGAGGGTGAAAAAATGATAGATGATAAAGGGAATGAATACTCAGTTTTTTACGACAGATACGATTGGCAGAAAAAAACCCCATGCATAATCCTGTCGGTTACACCGCAGAAAATATACTGGGACAAAACAGATTTTTCAAATCTAATGGGCTATGATGCTAATAACTTTAGCTTTTGTGCAGGTAAACCAATGAATATTTGTATACCAGCAGAGCTATACAATAGCTTTTATGATGCGGATGGCATAATATTACGTGCTTTGACGTATTTTTTCGATGCTTCTATACGTAATTCTGAACTAGAAGTGGAGGATACTGATATTCAACATGAATATATTACGGGTATAATAGGCATTAACTCATGTAATGTTGATAGAATAATTCCAATTAAGGATGGGCGTATAAGGTTATGCAGGGAAGAAGAGCTGCCGCAGGTCGATAAAGGTTTTTTTACTCCATCTTTTTTTATTCCTGCTAGTCGCAATATGGATCAAAAATTTGAGGATGGAATATCTGTGGGTGAAGCAGATATAGTTATTGAACAGTTTATCGAAGCACAAAATGAATTTGAACAATGGCTTAAGGATAACCCTAATATTGCAGTGGAAATTGCTTCATACGCCTTGGCAAATCAAAGTGGTTTCTGCATGCGTGCGGTTATTAATAAAATATACTAGTAATTAAAATCAATTAACCCTGTCATTTATTTTGGCAGGGTTTTTTACTATTTTGGGAGTAAAACAGCTTTTATATATAAAAAATTGCGGTTAAAGTAAATACATGAGTTAAAAGAATAGACAAAAAGATTATTTTATGGTAAAATATTATAAATCATTAAAAAGGGGGCGGATTTTGTGATAGATTTGCATACACACAGCACTTTTTCCTCTGACGGTGAAAGCG
>JAVBPL010000152.1:0-29167 GCA_031549645.1 Ruminiclostridium sp.
TGAGGTTGGCGAATATGCCACAACAGCGGCAGGCTCGACTATTACAAAGAATGTACCCGCAGGTGCACTCGCAATCGAAAGAGCACAAATTAACATCAAGGAAAACTGGTACAAAAACGATTTGAGAGCGCATAAGCTTGAAAAAACAGATAAAAAAGATGAAAAAAGCCTGAATAAATAATGAAAAGGAAATATAAATTATGAACGTTCATGGTAAGGATATAAAAATATTTAAGGCAAACTCAAATCCAAGAGTGGCAAGAGAAATTGCAAATCACCTTGGCTTACCGCTTGGGGAAGCTGATGTAACTACATTCAGCGACGGTGAAATTTCCGTCAATATAATGGAAAGCGTCAGAGGCTCTGACGTTTTCGTTGTGCAGTCTACATCGGAGCCTGTAAACAATAACCTTATGGAGCTGCTTATAATGATTGATGCCTTTAAGCGTGCAAGCGCAGGACGTATAACGGCGGTAGTGCCTTATTACGGTTATGCGAGACAAGACAGAAAGGCAAAGGCGAGAGATGCCATTTCAGCTAGACTTGTGGCAGATTTAATTTCTGTTGCCGGTGCTGACCGTATGCTTACAATGGATTTACACTCCCCGCAGATACAGGGGTTCTTTGATATTCCACTTGATCACCTTCAGGGAGTATCCATTCTTGCACCATATTTTAAAGGCAGGTTCCGTGATAATCTTGATAATGTAATCTGTGTTTCTCCTGATTTAGGCTCCGTAACTAGAGCAAGAAACTTTGCCCAAAGAATAGGTACAGGACTTGCAATTATCGATAAAAGACGCCAGAAAGCCAACGTCAGCGAGGTAATGAATATTATCGGCGACGTTAAGGATAAAACGGTCATAATTGTAGATGATATGGTTGATACCGCTGGAACGCTTTGCAATGCCGCAAAAGCCCTTATTGAGGTTGGTGGCGCAAAAGAGGTTTATGCCTCAGCTACTCATGGAGTGCTTTCGGGTGTTGCAATTGAACGTATCCAAAACTCCTATATCAAGGAGCTGGTGTTGCTTGATACCATTAATATCCCAGCGTTCAAGATGATTGATAAGATACATTTACTTAATATTTCAAGCGTATTTGCACAGGCTATTGAAAGAATTTATACTGATAAACCAGTTTCACCGCTATTTATTTAAAGGAGCAAAATGGAAGAAATATTAGCAGAAAACCCGTATAAAATTAAAGATTTCAAGTCTATCTGTTCTAAAATCGGGCTTACGATGGTGGTCTATTTTGTGTGCAGAATTCTTGCGAATATTACTTCAATTTTTGCCGCAGAAGCTCTTAGTGGTGCCGATGTAACGCTTAGGTATTTTGTCGGTACGTTAATATCAATCCTTATGGTTTATGTCGTTCCGATGATTTTTACTGCGATGATATTAGGCTCTGCAAAAGCATATAAGGGACGTTTTAAATCGCTCTACACAAAGCCACAGAAGCTTGTACAGGCTATGGGTAATTTCGGAGCAGTATATGGACTCGGACAGGCGGTAAATTTACTTACACTGCTTGTGATATTTATTGTTTCGAGAAGCTTTGGTTTAGATGAGGTTTCCGACTCATACAGAACGCTTTCAAGCTCCACACCGCCGAATTTAGCCTGTGGCTTTATCTTTGCATTTTTAGCCATCGTTATCGCTCCCTTTGCGGAGGAGCTGTGGGTGAGAGGAATTGTTTTCGATGCGCTTAAGCCCTATGGGAAAGGCTTTACAATCATAGTTACCGCTATAATGTTCGGTGCTATGCATTCGAATATCAAGAGCTTTTTCTTCACCACCGCACTCGGACTGGCACTTGGCTACATCACCTACGCAACTGGTTCGATTTTCGTTTCTACTATTATGCATGCGATTTTTAACTCGATTTCGTCGATTATGATAATCTTTATGTGTACACCCGAAATAAGTAACCTAATGAGCGGTGAGCTTGCACCTGAGGGAGAATTTATTACTGCCGTTTTCGGTATATATCTTGTGATAGTCTATGCTGCTGTGATTTTCGGCATCGCCGCCTTTATCGGTAAAATCAAGACAATCAAAAAATACAAAATACCGAACATCTGGAATGAAATTACGGTAGGGCAAAAATGGGGTGTATTCCTGACCTCAATCCCCGTAATGATTTTCATTGTTCTTGCTGTTAATGCTAATATTGGCGACTTAATTACACAGCAAATAGACAGACTGCTTCTCGGTCTGTCCTTTATCTGATATGGAACGTAGCAATGTGTCCCGTGTAGGCTTCGGATTAATACTTGTTATACTAATGAAGCTGCTATATGCCGTGATTGTTTCGACGATTGATTTACCTGACAGTTATGCATTTACGCTTTTGAATACGTTTTTCTATAACAGTGTTATTCCTATTTTGGTGCTGTTTCCGCTTCTTAGAAAACAGCTCGTTTATCCTAACACAACCTTAAAAACGAGCAGTAAATTATTATTACCGGTTTATCTATTGTCGCTGTTTCTAGGAGCGGCAGGCGGTATGATTACGCAAGCGATTACGAGCCTTATTACAGGGAAAGGCGTTGGAAACGTTTACTCGTCGATTATGCCCGAGGGTATTCTGAACATCATTCTTTTTTGGCTGTCAATGGGCATTCTGGCACCGCTTGCAGAGGAATTGATATTCAGAGAGCTTATTTTGCTACCACTTAGAAAATACGGCGATTTTACCGCTATATTAATACAGGCGGTATTCTTTTCACTTTACCACGGGAACGTGTCACAACTGTTTTACACGTTTCTTTTGGGTGCATTGCTCGGTTATGTAGCGGTTAAGTTTAACTCGATTAAACCAGCGATTATTTTACATATAACTTATAATGTTACCGAGCTTATTAGGTACTGGCTTAGGGAGTACACTATACCGATAGCGGTAGATGTGGTACATTATGCTCTTGCTTTTTCAGGGATTTTCATGATTGTTATACTAATAAAAGCACGCTTTTTTAAGTTAAGCAGTAACGTTTTTGATAAAACAGTTGTTTTAAATATTCCGATTTTGATTTCGATTGCTTTACTAATTTTTATGTTAAGGTTTTAATCCTTCTAATAACGAAAAATGCCGTAACCGCGGCACATAAGCCTACTGAAACATTGCTCACCATCATAACCACACCGACACTTCGGCTGCCTAGCTCGGTGAAATTTTGAAGAAACCACAGAACAGGCACCCTAAAAACAAACACACGGGAAAAATTTAGCAGAAGTGTAATTTTAGTCAGCCCGAAACCATAAAGGAGAGCCATAACGGCGCCGTTTATGCCAAGTGTAATTGCACCGAGGGCTTCAAATGAATATATTGTTTTTATAAGCTCATGAAAAACAGCATCATCACCTGCAAAAAGCCCTGTTATAAAGTTTATGCAAAGCAGGGAACAGGTCATATAAATTGTGCCGATAATGACGTTTATTATAAGTATCTTCTTAAAAGCGTCAATGGCACGTTTTTTGTTTCCGGCACCTAAATTCTGACTGATTACAACTGCACCGCCGTCTTGAAAACCGTTTTGAAAGCTGGTGCCAAGTCCTCCGATGTTGTTAGAGATGCCAAGCGCCCCAACAGTAGTGTCGCCATAAATAACACTCATTGCATTTACTATGGTTTTACCTAGGAAAAATGCGATTTTTTCTATTATAATCGGAAAAGATTTTACAAGCATAATTCCTGTTACAGGCTTATTAAATTTTATAGCTCTTATCGAAAAGCCGAAGGCATTGTCCTTTCCCCTCATATTTACGATAGAAAAAATGAGAAGAACGAACTGCGAAATAACCGTCGCCCACGCAATGGTTACCACATCGCCGTTCATAAGATACACGAAAACTGCGGTAAATCCAAGCTTAATAACGCTGACTATGATATTTATATATAATATTCGTCCTGAGTTGCCCCTTGCACGTTCAATCGAAATATAAACGGTATTGAAAAAGCTCAAAACCGTTGCAATAAGCTCAACTCTAAAATAAGCCGCTCCTGCCGAAATCAGGGTTTCAGGAGTTCCGCTGATACGAAGAAAACTCTCTGTAAACGGGAGAAGAACGGTGAGAATAACTATTCCGAGAATTATACAAACTCCATATACGCTGCTGACACGCTTTTTTACAAGTGTGAAATCACCTGCACCATATGCCTCGCTTATCTTCATACCCGCACCTATTGCGAGCCCTGCACCGAGTGCACCTATCATCAGATTAATCTGCGAAATATATGCAACGGCTGAAACAGCTTCATTGCTGATATGAGCCGCCATCATTGTATCAAGGAACTTGAAAAATGTACCTAATCCCTGAAAGAGTGCCAAAGGAATACTGACTCTTAGAATAACCCTCCACATATTAGCTGACAATGCCATTTCCCGAAATTTAATATCCTTTTCGGTTAGATTTGCCTTTATTTCAGCCATAATTATAACCCCTTTTATATTCAATATAGCAGAAACCGGCTGAAAGTCAGCCGGTTTCTGCCTTCGGATGAAAACATGAAAAAATCGTTAGAAAGCAAAATATTTAAGTGCGTTGCCATAAGATATGTCGCTCGCAATTTCCGAGAGAATATCCATGTCCGCGGGGAATTCACCTGCTTCGACAAGCTCACCTAAGAGATTACAGAGTATACGTCTAAAATACTCGTGTCTGGGGTAAGAAACGAAGCTGCGTGAATCGGTAAGCATACCCACAAAGCCAGCTAAATAACCGAGATTTCCGAGTGAAATCAGTTGGTCTCTCATGCCTGTTTTGTTGTCATTGAACCACCATGCAGAGCCATGTTGGATTTTGCTGATGGTGTCAGAGCTTTGGAAGCAGCCTAATATAGTATCAATTACTTGATTGTCGTTTGGATTTAAGCTGTACAGAATAGTCTTTGGAAGTGAATTTTCACTCTCGAGCGCATTAAGGTAATCGGCAATTTCAGCAGCGGGAGCATAATTATTTATGCAGTCGTAGCCTGTATCTGGACCTAGCTTACTAAACATAGCCGAATTGTTGTTACGCTTACACCCGTAGTGAAGCTGCATTACCCAGCCGCGCTTGCTGTATTCTCTGCCGAGAAACATCATATAAGCAGTTTTATACGCCATTATGTCTGTTTCAGAAAGTGTCTCTCCCGATACGCTTTGTGAAAATATCGCCTCGATTTTAGTTTCTGTCGCAGGAAAATATGCAACATAATCAAGCCCGTGGTCAGAAACAGTACAGCCGTTTTCAGCGAAATAATCGAAGCGTTTCAGCAGGGCTTCTTTTAAATCGGTGAAGGATTTTATCTCGGTTCCGCTGACATCAGAGAGCTTCTTAATATATGAAGTAAATTCGACTTTTTCGATATTCATTGCTTTGTCGGGACGCCACGCTGGTATAACTCTTGTTTTAAAGCCGTCGGTTTTTATTTTTTTATGCCACTCAAGATTATCGATTGGGTCATCAGTGGTGCAGATTACTTCAACATTGCTTGAGGTAATTATATTTTTTACGCTCATTTCGGGGGTTTGGAGCTTTTTATTGCAAAGGTTCCAGACCTCCTCGGCAGTCTTACCGTTTAATGTTCCGTAGTAGCCAAAATATCTTTGAAGCTCAAGATGACTCCAGTGATAGAGTGGATTTCCAATCGCTTTTGAAATAGTTTCTGCCCATTTTTGGAATTTTTCACGGGGTGAGGCATCACCAGTGATATATTTTTCCGGAACACCGCTTGAACGCATCAGACGCCATTTATAATGGTCGCCGCCAAGCCAAAGCTCGGTTATTGTCTCAAAGCTTTTATCCTTGGCGATTTCCTCTGGATTGATATGACAGTGATAATCGATGATTGGTAAGCTTTTAACCACATCATGAAATAAGGTTTTTGCTGTTTCGTTTTCTAAAAGAAAATCCTTGTCTAGGAACTGTTTCATTGTGACTACTCCTTATGCTTATTATATGAATTTTGTGGTGTTTCGCTCAACTATCTTCGATGAAAATACCGTGGTTTTAGGCATATCCTCACCGTCAAAAACACCCATCAGTGTTGATACACAGTGATTGCAAATCGCTTCAAGGTTGCTGTCGATTGATGTAAGCTCAGGTTCACAGCATTCGGCAAGCTCAAAGTTATTGAAACCCGAAATAAATAAATCGTCAGGAATTTTTATTCCTTTTTGTAAAGCACATTTAAGTGCCCCTATCGCAAGAATATCCTCAGCCGAAATTATTCCGTCTATGACTATTTTTTTATTTAAAACCTCGGTTACAAGCTTTTTCGCGCTGGTTATAGACTTCTCGGTAAAGATTATTCTATCTTCTTTTACAGGAAGCTTATTGTCATTAACTGCCGATTTAAAGCCTTGTAGCTTTCTCATACTGCTGTATGATTTTGAATTATATAGATATAAAAGATTGTGTCTGCCGTTTTTAATAAAAGCGTCTGTCATTTTATAAATAGCGTTAAAATCGTCGCAAACAGTGCTGTAAATATTTATACTGTCAAGAACGCCGTTTACTATCATTAGAGGCAGCTTTTGTGCCGCTTCTCTTATATAATCATTGTTTTTATCAATTGGCTCAACGTAATTGGAGCCGACTAGAATAATAGCATCTACACGCTTTGAGAGCATTAGATTAATAGAGCTCTTCTTTTCCTCCAAGTCATATCCAGTGCAGATTAAGAATGAATCGTAGTTGTTTTTTCTTAAATTCTTCTCTATATAATAAACCGCCTGAGCAAGATAATGGTCGCTGGAGTCTGCACAAAGTATTCCGACTGTTTTCATTGTGTTGAGACCTAAACCTCTTGCAAACACATTTGGAGTGTAACCGCTTTCCTCTATTACATTTAACACCTTTTTGCGTGTTTTTTCGCTTACCTTAGAGCTTCCGTTTATAACACGGGATATGGTAGCTATTGATACACCTGCTCGTTCTGATATATCATATATATTCATTTTTACAGTCCCTTTCGTTATCATACGGTGATAATATATGTAAGTGCTTTCAGATTTTCACGTTTTCATTATAGCATTGGAATGTAACAAATGCAATAGATTTTACTAAAAAAAGTCGAATTTAACATAAAATCAACAAAAATATATGCACAATTCACAATTATGCAGAAAATGCATTGACTTATTTTAGGGTTTAGTGTATAATCACGAATGTAAGCACTTACCTTTCATATAACATTTACAAAGAGCTTAATATATTGTTCTTTGTAAGCATTTACAGAACGGAATGATATTATGAGTAATTTACCTATGATTAATCAAATGGGAATAGCAAAGCCTTCAAGACCTGTAAAGGTGTTACAGTTTGGCGAGGGCAACTTTTTAAGAGCATTTGTTGATTATATGATTGATGTTTTAAACGAAAAATGTGATTTTAATGGTAATATTATAATAGTAAAGCCTATAAGCTTCGGAGACAGCACGGCCTTTGATGAACAGAATTCACTTTACACTGTGCTTTTAAGGGGTTTAACAGACGGAAAAGAGAGCACCGAAACGAGAGCAATTAGCTCAGTCGAAAAGGTTATCTCCTGCTACGACGATTATAATGAATATATGGATTATGCCAGGCTTGATACACTTCGCTACATAGTTTCAAATACAACAGAAGCGGGAATTGTTCTTAATACAGACGATAAGCTGGAAATGACACCGCCTGTCTCGTACCCCGCAAAGCTTACAAAGTTTTTATATGAGCGGTTCAAGCATTTTAACGGTGATGAAAGCAAAGGACTTATAATTCTTCCCGTTGAGCTTATAGATGATAACGTCATACAATTGAAAAAATATGTGAAAGAGCTTTCAAGCTTATGGAGACTTGAAGATTTATTCATGAAATGGCTTGATGAAGCTTGCATCTTTACATCAACCCTAGTAGACAGAATTGTAACAGGCTTTCCTCGTGGTGAGGAGAACGAAATATATAAATCTCTCGGTTATAGCGACAAGATACTGGTTACTGGCGAGCCGTTTGCTTTATGGGTTATAGAGTCTGAGAAGGATATAAGCGGTGAATTGAAATTCGCAGAAGCCGGGCTTCCAGTAATATTCACCGACAATCAGAAGCCGTATAAGCAGAGGAAGGTTCGAATATTAAACGGTGCGCACACCTCGTTTGTTTTATCGGCATATCTTGCGGGCTATGATTTTGTGGGACAGTCACTGGCTGACGAAGCCGTTTACAGCTTCATGAACACGGTAATGTTTGAGGAAGTAATTCCAACACTGGATTTACCCGAAGATGATTTGAAAAGCTTTGCTAAAGCAGTGATAGACAGATTTAAAAATCCATTTATTAATCACTCATTGCTTGCTATTTCGCTGAACAGCGTTTCAAAATGGAAGGCACGCTGTCTCCCAAGCTTCACAGGGTATATCAATAAATTTAACAAGGTTCCGACGCATCTTGCGTTTTCGTTAGCATCACTCATTGCTTTTTATAACGGCAGCGAGATGAAAGAAAACGCGCTTGTAGGTATAAGAAACAACGAGGAGTATAAAATACAGGACGATAGAGCAGTGCTCGACTTCTTCTATAATAATAAAGATAAATCGCTGAGCGAGCTTGTGGGGCTGACTTTATCAAATAAAGAATTTTTCGGCGAGGATTTGACAAAATACTTAAATACAGAACAGCTAGTAACCGAATACCTTAACAGAATAAAGAGTGACGGCATGAAAGAAGCAATGAATAAATATTTTAAGTAAAGGAAATAAATGAAACAGCTTAAAATTAATTTAAACGATAATGTGGCGGTAATCCTTGATGAAAATAGTGAAATCAAGAGAGGACACAAGATAGCACTCGAGGATATAAAAGCAGGGGAAACGGTTATAAAATACGGAAACCCAATAGGTACCGCAAAAACGGAAATAAAAAAAGGCGAATGGGTACACGTTCATAACCTGAAAACAGCTCTCGAAGGCGAAATAAGCTACACATATGAACCCAAAATGCCAAGTGAAAATAAAAAGCCGCCTGTGCTTTTTAGTGGCTACAAAAGAGAAAACGGTAAAATCGGTGTCAGAAACGAGATTTGGATAATTCCAACCGTGGGCTGTGTAAACAATATCGCACAAAGACTTGCAACAATCGGTAAAAAGCTTTTGGTGGCAAAAAGCACAGTAAATATTGACGAGGTAGTCGCATTTCCGCATCCTTATGGCTGCTCGCAGCTAGGTGACGACCAAGAGAACACCAGAAAGATACTTGCAAATCTTGTAAATCACCCGAATGCAGGCGGAGTCCTTTTACTAGGCTTAGGCTGTGAAAACAGCGGTGTTGATGAAATAAAAAGATATATGGGCGACATTAACCCCGACAGAGTAAAAATGCTTGTAGCACAGGACAGTGAGGACGAAGTAGAGGACGGCAAGAGGCTTATAGAACAGCTTATAAGCTACTGCGAGGGCTTCAAGAGAGAAGATATAACCGCCGACAAGTTGGTAGTAGGTCTTAAATGCGGAGGCTCAGACGGTTTCTCAGGAATAACGGCAAATCCCGTTGTTGGTGTTTTTTCGGATATGCTTATCTCAATGGGCGGAACTACGATTTTAACAGAGGTTCCCGAAATGTTCGGAGCCGAGCAGCTCTTAATGAACAGAGCAGAAAACGAAGCAGTTTTTGAAAAGACTGTAAAGCTGATAAATAATTTTAAAACATATTTTGAAAGCGCGGGAATGCCGATATACGAAAATCCTTCACCAGGAAACAAGGACGGCGGCATCTCCACACTTGAGGATAAATCACTCGGCTGTACGCAAAAGTCGGGAACAGCTATCGTAAGAGATGTTCTTGAATACGGCGATACAGTGAAAATAAATGGACTAAATCTACTGTCTGCACCCGGAAATGACCTCGTTGCGGCAACAGCCCTGGCGGCGGCGGGTGCACATATTGTACTTTTCACGACGGGTAGGGGAACACCCTTTGCCTCTCCCGTACCGACACTTAAAATATCAAGCAACTCACCTCTCGCAGAGAAGAAAAGCAACTGGATAGACTTCAACACAGGTGAAGCTGTCAGAGACGAAAGCGTAGATATAATGTCTCTCGGCAATCAGCTTTTCGAGCTTGTAATCGAGACTGCGACAGGAAAACCTGTAAAAAGTGAAATCGCAGGTTATCACGATATGGCAATATTTAAAACAGGTGTTACACTTTAGCTAAGGAAAGGAAATTGAACCAGTTATGACAGTTTTAGAAGAATTATCGTTAATAGGAATTGTTCCAGTAATCGCACTTGACGACGCAAAGGATGCTAGCCCTCTAGGTAAGGCGTTATGCGATGGGGGCTTACCAGCGGCTGAAATCACCTTCAGAACAGCGGCAGCTGAGGAAAGCATACGGATAATGGCTAAGGAATTCCCCAATATGATAATCGGTGCAGGTACCGTACTCACGACAGAGCAGGTTGACCGTGCGGTGAACGCGGGTGCAAGCTTTATAGTTTCGCCGGGCCTTAATCCTAGAGTGGTTCAGTACTGCGTTTCGAAGAATATACCGATTGTCCCAGGCTGCGCAAATCCTAGCGATATAGAGGTTGCAATTGAGCTTGGACTCAATACCGTTAAGTTTTTCCCAGCAGAAGCGGCAGGCGGAATAAAGATGATTAAGGCAATGTCTGCACCTTATACCCAGATGAAATTCATGCCTACAGGCGGAATTACCGCTGATAATCTTTTAGATTATATGAGCTTTAACAAGATTATCTGCTGCGGCGGTTCGTGGATGGTCAGCAAGGAAATGATAACAGCAGGCGAATTTGATAAGATAACAGCTCTCACAAGAGAGGCAGTTAATAAGATGCTAGGCTTTAACCTCGCTCATATCGGAATAAACGAGAGCGATGAGGCGGCTGCCGATAAGACAGCAGGCGGATTTGCTGAATTATTTGGGCTTACCAAGAAAACAGGCGCAAGCTCGATATTTGCAGGAAAAATCGTTGAGGTTATGAAAACGCCTTATCTCGGTAAAAACGGTCATATTGCAATTTCAACGAATTTTATTGACCGTGCAGTTTACCACATGGAAAAAAGCGGTGTTTCCTTCAATAAGGACAGCGCAAAAAGAGATGCCAAGGGAAATCTTGTTGCGATATATCTAGCCGATGAATTGGGCGGATTTGCCGTACATTTAGTGCAGAAATAAGGACAAAATAATATTTACCTGACTGAAAGGAAACTGTAATTATGAAAAAGGTTGTTACATTCGGCGAGATTATGTTAAGACTTGCACCACATGGATATTATCGTTTCGCACAGGCTGAAAGCCTTGAAGCCACCTACGGCGGCGGTGAAGCCAATGTAGCGGTTTCTCTTGCAAACTACGGATATGATGCGGCTTTTGTTTCAAAGCTGCCTAAGCACGAAATAGGACAATGTGCCATAAATTCTCTTAGAAAATACGGCGTGGATACTAAATATATCGCTAGAGGCGGCGACAGAGTAGGAATTTATTATCTCGAAAAGGGTGCAAGCCAGAGACCATCAAAGGTTATCTACGACAGAGCAAACAGCTCAATTTCAACAGCAAAATCAAGCGATTTTGATTGGAATAAAATATTCGAGGGTGTAGATTGGTTCCATTTTACAGGAATTACACCAGCACTGGGCGACGATATAGCGGATATTTGCCTTGAGGCTTGTAAGGCTGCGAATGAAAGAAGCATTACCGTAAGCTGCGACCTTAACTACAGAAACAAGCTGTGGAGCAAGGAAAAGGCAGGTCAGGTAATGGCTGAGCTTTGCAAATATGTTGATGTTTGTATTGCAAACGAGGAGGACGCAGGCGATGTGTTCGGAATTAAGGCTCAGAACACCGATGTAACCAAGGGTGAGGTTAATCACGACGGTTATAAAGATGTTGCAAAGCAGCTTGCTGATAGATTTAACTTCAAAAAGGTTGCAATTACGCTTCGTACCTCGATTTCGGCTAATGATAACAAGTGGGCTGGTATGCTTTATGACGGTAACGATTATTATTTCAGTAAGAACTACTTAATGCACATTGTTGACCGTGTAGGCGGCGGTGATAGCTTCGGCGGCGGACTTATTTATGCGTCACTTGAGGAAATGGCTCCTCAGCAAATTATCGAATTTGCGGTAGCTGCAAGCTGCTTAAAGCACAGCGTTGAGGGTGACTTCAATATGGTTAGTGTTGATGAAGTGATGAAGCTTGCTGGTGGCGATGCTTCGGGAAGGGTACAAAGGTAATTGGATAAAATGGACATCAGATATTCGGTAAATCAACGTGATTTTAAGCGTTATAATACAGAAGAAACAAGAAAAGAATTTTTAATAGAAAATCTATTTACGAAAAACGAAGTAATCGCAGTTTATTCTCATGTAGACAGAATGATTACGCTAGGTTGTATGCCCGTAGGTGAAGAAATATCGCTCGATAAGGGAATAGACATCTGGAAAAGCCTTGGCACCAGCTACTTCCTAGAAAGACGTGAAATCGGTATATTCAATATCGGCGGCGAGGGCGTAATTAAGGCTGACGATGAAAGCTTTAAGCTCGGATTTGAGGATTGCCTTTACATAACAATGGGCACAAAAACAGTAAAATTCGAGAGCCTTGATACGGCAAATCCAGCAAAATTCTATATGGTTTCAGCACCTGCTCATAAAGCGTGCAAGACTAAGTTCATTTCGCTAGCTGATGCGGCTAAGAAGCCCCTCGGTGCAAACGAAACCTCGAACAAAAGAGTAATTAATCAGTTCATTCACCCTGATGTGCTAGAGACCTGCCAGCTTTCAATGGGGCTTACCTGTCTTGATACGGGAAGCGTTTGGAACACAATGCCTAGTCACACTCACGAGAGACGCATGGAGGTTTACCTATACTTCAATATTCCTGAGGAGAATGTAGTGTTCCACATGATGGGCGAGGGTAATGAAACCCGCCACATAGTAATGCAGAACGAGCAGGCCGTTATAAGCCCCTCGTGGAGCATTCACAGCGGTGCTGGCACCTCGAACTACCATTTTATATGGGCGATGGGCGGCGAAAACAAGGCGTTCGATGATATGGATGTAATTAAGACCACCGATTTAAAGTAAGCGATTAGAAAAAGGAAATGGTATTTATAATGGATATGTTTTCATTAAAAGGCAAGGTTGCACTGATTACTGGTGCAAGCTACGGAATAGGTTTTGCGATTGCTGAGGCTCTTGCAGAAGCTGGTGCAAAGATAGTTTTCAATGATATCAAAGAAGAATTTGTAGAGAAGGGTATTGAGGGCTACAAAGCGAAGAACATCGATGCAAAGGGATATGTCTGCGACGTAACAAACGAAGCGCAGGTCGTAGAAATGATTTCTAAAATCGAAAAGGAAGTCGGTACAGTTGACATCCTTGTAAACAACGCAGGTATAATCAAGCGTATACCAATGACCGAAATGAGTGCCGAGGATTTCAGGCAGGTAATTGACGTTGATCTTAACGCACCCTTTATCATGGCAAAGGCTGTAATCCCCGCAATGATTAAAAAAGGCGGCGGTAAAATAATTAATATCTGCTCGATGATGTCAGAGCTTGGACGTGAAACGGTTTCCGCTTATGCAGCGGCAAAGGGCGGACTAAAGATGCTCACTAAGAACATTGCATCTGAATACGGCGAATTTAATATTCAGTGTAACGGTATTGGACCGGGTTACATTGAGACACCACAGACAGCACCGCTTAGAGAACCTGAGCATCCTTTTAATAAATTCATCATCGCAAAGACACCAATGGCACGTTGGGGTAAAACCGACGACTTAAAGGGTCCGGCAGTATTCCTGGCATCAAATGCCTCGGACTTCGTTAACGGACATATCCTCTATGTAGACGGCGGAATACTTGCCTATATCGGCAAGCAGCCGTAAATTAACGATAATAAATAGCTAAAGCTATATATTATAAAAGAAATAAACAATCAAAAATCAAACAAGGAGTAAAGTAATGAAAAAATTTAAGAACATTCTAGCAGGTATTCTTACACTTGCAATGCTTGGTTCCGTTGCAGCTTGCAGCGACACAGCGTCAAAGAACGACGGAACAGAAGCGCCTAAGACATCAGCGACAGACAAAGTCGAAACCGAAAAGGCTACTGATGCACCCGCAACCGATGCTGTAACCGAGCCAGTGACAATCAAGTTCTCATGGTGGGGCGGCGACTCCAGACATGAAGCAACAGAAGCTGCTGTTGCAAAGTTTATGGAGCTTAACCAAGATATCAAGGTTGAAACACAGTTCGGCGCTTGGACAGACTGGGAAACAGCAATGTCAACAGCTTTCTATTCAGGTACAGCTCCCGACGTTAACCAGATTAACTGGAACTGGATTACAACCTTCAGCTCTGACGGAAGCATATTTGCAGACTTAAACAAGTATTCGAATATTATCGACCTTTCACAGTTTGATACAGTTTCACTTGACCAGTGTGTATTAGCGGGCAAGCTTCAGGCAGTTCCTGTTTCTATGACTGGACGTATCTTCTACTGGAATAAGACAACCTTTGAAAAGGCTGGCATTTCAACTCCTACATCGCTTGAAGAATTATATGCAGCAGCGGCTACATTCAAGGAAAAGCTCGGCGACGACTACTATCCTTTAGTTCTTGGCGAATATGACAGAGCTATCCTCTTAGTTTACTACCTCGAATCCGTTTACGGCAAGGCATGGGTAACTGACGGTAAGCTTAACTACACAGAGGAAGAAATCGCAGTTGGTATGCAGTTCTTCACAGACCTCGAAGAAAAGGGTGTTATCCCCACAATAGGCACAATTGCTGATGACGGTGCAGCTTCACTTGACGTAAACTCAAAGTGGATTGACGGCAGATATGCAGGTATCTTCGAATGGGATTCTTCTGCTCCTAAGTTCAGCAGCGCAGCAGCTGACCAGGAAATCATCGTTGGCGACTACTTCAAGGATTTCGGCGAATATCAGGGTGGCTTCTCTAAGGTTTCATTAGCATTTGCTATCACAGAAACAACTCCTTATCCCGAACAGTGCGCAAGACTTATCAATTTCCTCTTAAACGAAGACGAGGGTACAACAATCATGGCTTCTGAGCGTGGTATTCCGCTTTCAAAGAAGGCTCTTGCAAATTGTACAGCACTTGGCAAGTTAAATGCGATGACATCTGAAGCAAACGGAAAGGTTATTGACTGGGTTAAGTTCCCGTTAGACCCTAAGTTTGAAGATGCTAAGCTCAAGGGTAATCCTGATGGTTACTACTATGTAGCATTCTCTGGCTTAAGCTACAAGAAGTACGATGCGGCTCAGGCAGCTAAGGTATTAATGGATGGTATCAACGAAGTTTTAGGCAACTAGTAAATAATTAGTAATTTGTAACTCTGCCGTCTTTCGGCGGCAGAGTTATAAAATTTTAATGGAGATATTATAATGATGATTAAAGAATATGTTGATAGTTATTTAAGCAGCTATACAAATTATCAAACCTACTGGAACTACGAGGACGGCTGTGTGCTAATGGGTGCCGTCAAGATGTACGAGGTAAGCGGCGAAAAGAAATATATAGATTTTGTCATAAAGTATCTCAATCCCCTAATTGAAGCTGACGGCACAATTAATAATTACGAGGTCGGCAAAAACAACATAGACGGCTTTAACTGCGGCAAGGTTTTGTTTAAAGCGTACGAGGAAACAAAGGACGAGCGTTATAGGGCTGCGATAGATTTTCTGATGAAATATCTCATGCAGCACCCAAGAACAAAGGAAAAGAATTTTTGGCACAAGGGTATTTACCCAAATCAGGTTTGGCTAGACGGCTTATACATGGCACAGCCATTTTATATGGAATATGAGACAGTATTTAATAAAAAAGAAAATTATAACGATATTGTAAATCAGTTTAAAAATGTCAGAAGAATAATGTTTAACAGTGAGAAGTCTTTATATTACCACGGTTATGACGAGGCAAGGATACAAGCGTGGGCAGACAAGGAAACAGGACTTTCAAAAAACTTCTGGCTTCGTGCAATGGGCTGGTATCTATTGGCACTTATTGATACGATTGACGCAATGTCGGATCAAATATATGAAAATTACAGAGAGCTCTGCGATATCTTTAAAGAAGCAATTAAAGGTATATTACAGTACAGAGACGAAAAAACGGGATTATTTTTACAAGTTATAGATAAAAAAGATGTGGAAAATAATTACGCCGAGACCTCAGGAAGCGCAATGGTTGCTTACGCAGTGATGAAGGGTGCAAGACTGGGTATTTTAAATAAAGAAAAATATGCTCAAACAGGCATAGATATTTTCGATAAGCTGGCAGCGGAAAAGCTTCAAGGCGGAAGGCTTATTGATATTTGCAAGGTTGCAGGTTTAGGTCCCGACACCAGTCCTCAAAGAGACGGAAGCGTGGAATATTATTTAAGCGAGCCGAAAACCGAGGACGATGCAAAGGGCGTAGGTCCATTCATTATGGCATACAGCGAGAGACTATTAAGTGATGTTGATTGAGGAAAGGAAAAAGAAATATGTCATCTAAATTAAAGACTGCAAGCAGTAACGGACAGGTTTACGCAAAAAACGATTTTAAATCTGTTATTAAAAGAAATGCCGGATTTTTCTTTATCTTATTATGGTTGATAGGATTTTTAATTTTCAGATTATATCCGTTCGTTTCGTCCTTCTATTACAGCTTCACAGATTTTGGACTGTTTAAGGGGATTTCAAAGTACGGACTGATGAACTATGAGAAAATTTTCTCGAATGACCTCATTATGGAGTCGTTTGCGACGACCTTTAAGTATGCGTTCATGACTGTTCCTCTAAAGCTTATTTTCGCTTTATTTATAGCGTATATTTTGAATTATAAAATTAAAGGTGTTAACTTTTTCCGTACCGCTTACTACATTCCATCTATTCTCGGCGGTTCTGTTGCGGTTGCGGTTTTGTGGAAGGCTTTATTCCAGAGTGATGGTGTTATCAACTCCTTGCTCAAGATTTTCGGAGTTCAAGGTCCAGGCTGGTTCAGCGACCCAAATCTTGCCTTATTCGTTATATCAATGCTAAGAATTTGGCAGTTCGGTTCTGCTATGGTATTGTTCCTCGCTGCACTTAAGAATGTTCCTATTGACTTATACGAAGCGGCAACTATAGACGGCGCAAGCAAGGCTCGTCAGTTCATGAAAATTACGCTTCCGCTTATTACACCTGTGGTTTTTTACAATCTTGTTACACAGCTTGTTCAGGCGTTCCAGGAGTTCAACGGACCGTATGTAATCACACGAGGCGGACCTATGAATGCTACAACCCTTGTCTCTCTGCTTATCTACAACAGGGCATTTACCACCTACGAAATGGGTATGGCTAGTGCTATGGCATGGGTACTATTCGTAATAGTTATGACGTTAAGTATAATCGCATTCGTAAGCCAAAGCAAATGGGTTTACTACGGCGATGAGAAGTAGGGGGTAGAATATATGAAAAGTTATCGTACAGCACAAAAAATAGGTACCTTCTTTAAATACTTTGTACTTATTGCAGTTGGCTTTATTATGATTTATCCGCTTATATGGATGGTTGGCGCAAGCTTTAAAACAAGCAATGCTGATATTTTCACAAACCTTTCGCCTATTTCCTTCAGCCTTGATGCTGACAATCACATTTCGCTAAATGCCACTCTTGACGGTTATAAAAATGCCATGAACGATTACGGCGGAAAAATTAATATTTGGAAGTCGTTATTCAACTCCTATTCGTTCATTATTCCTAAGGTTTTGTTCACAGTTATTTCGTGTACAATCACCGCTTACGGCTTCGGACGCTTTGATTTTAAGGGTAGAAAAATCCTATTTGCGATTTTGATGTCAACCTTATTCCTGCCTCAGGTGGTTATGAATGTACCTCAGTATATTCTTTATAATAATTTCGGCTGGATTGACTCAGCATTCTATTTACCGCTATTTGTACCATCTATCTTTGCGATAGATACTTATTTCGTCTTTATGCTTATTCAGTTCCTACGAGGGGTGCCTCGTGAGCTTGATGAGGCGGCTAAGATTGACGGCTGTAACGCTTTCCAGATACTATGGAAAGTGCTTATGCCAATGCTGAAGCCTGCAATGGTAAGCTGTGCACTCTTTCAGTTTATGTGGTCGTCAAACGACTTCTTAGGTCCGTTACTATACATTAAAACAGTCAGTAAGTACGCCGCTACGCAATTTGTTAAAATGTCAATGGATAGCGATGCAGGGTTTGAATGGAACCGTGTGCTTGCGGTATCACTTATATCAATTATACCTTCCCTCATTGTGTTCTTTGCAGCGCAAAAGCAGTTTGTAGACGGAATTGCAGCAGGAAGCGTTAAGGGCTAGAAGGAAATGATTATTGCTAGGGGGAGATGTGTTTTGCATCTCCCTATAACATTATAAAAAGGGAAATTAAAATGGAACTTAAGCTTATTCATAAAAATGCAAGAAGTGTTGTTTTTGAAATTTGCGACGGCGGTAAATATTACACCGAAGGGAAATACATAATTTTTCTAAACGGCATCGAGTATAAAGAAACCGATACGGTTATAAACACAATTTTCGGTCTTAAGCCCGATGAAAAATATGTAATTACTGTCGAAAAGACAAGTCTTGAATTTAAAACTGACTACGAGTTTGTAACGCTCAATGTCAGGGATTTTGGTGCCTATGGTGACGGTATAAATGACGATACAGTTTTTATAGAAGCTGCGATTATGGCGTGTCCAAAGGACAGCAGGGTGCTTATCCCAAGAGGTAAATATAAGATAACTAATCTTTTTTTGAAAAGTAATATTAAGATTGAGCTTGCAAACGGTGCGGAAATAATTGCAAATACAGAGCGTTATTCGCATCCAATTCTGCCTGGCATGACCGAAAGCTATGACGAAAAAAGCGAGTATAATTTAGGCTCCTGGGAGGGTAATCCTCTTCCAATGTTTGCAGGAATTATCACGGGTATTGATGTTCATGACGTTGAAATTTACGGTGAGGGTAAAATTAACGGCATGGCTTCCCATGACAACTGGTGGTATAACGAAAAGGAAATGGTCGGTGCATGGCGGCCACGTTTAATGTTCCTCAAGAACTGCGAAAACATCAAGGTAATCGGGTTAAAGCTAGAGAACAGCCCAAGCTGGACCATTCATCCTTATTTTTCGAAAAAGCTGGCTTTTATATCTCTCGAAATAGAAAACCCCATGATTTCGCCGAACACCGACGGGATAGATATCGAGAGCTGCTCTGATGTTGATGTCATTGGAGTGAATTTTACCTTAGGTGACGACTGCATTGCCGTAAAATCTGGGAAAATATACATGGCGCAAAAATACAAAACCCCCTCTCAAAATATACTGATTAGTCAGTGCCTAATGCAAAACGGGCATGGTGCTGTTACCATAGGCAGTGAAATGGCGGCAGGAGTAAAGGGCTTAACAGTACAGAACTGCCGTTTTATGAACACCGACAGGGGACTTCGCATAAAGACACGCAGAGGCAGAGGAAATCTTGCGGTGGTTGATGATGTAATTTTCAGGGATATCATTATGGATGGTGTAATGACGCCGTTTGTAGCCAACTGTTTTTACTTCTGCGACCCCGATGGCAAGAGCGATTATGTACAGAATAAAGGCTATTTGCCGCTTGACGAGAGAACACCGTTTATCAAGAGGCTTGTATTTGAGGACATAAAATGTTATAATGCTCATGTAGCAGCGGCATATTTTTACGGACTACCCGAGCAGAAAATCGACGAGGTTATCATGCGAAATATCGATATTGCCTTTGCCGATAACGCAAAGGCTGATGTTGCCGCCATGCACGTCGATGCCGAAATTCTCTCGAAAAGCGGAATATTCGCCCATAATGTAAATAGGCTTGTTCTCGATAATGTTAATATAATAGGATTTACAGGCGAGCTGTTAAATATAGATAATGTTGATAAAATAATAAAGTAGGGGATTTATTTATATGCAGATAGGTCTTAGACTTCACGACGGCGAAAAGGTTTCAATTGAGAAGCTTTTGCCGCTCGTAAGTGAAAAAGGGTTTAAGTGTGTCCATATTGCACTCTCAAAATCTATCAAGAATTTTAACGTAAGCCCCTCGGCTTTAACCCCAGGCTTTGCGATGTATTTGAAGAATTTATTCCATAAAAATAATCTTGATGTTTCGATACTGGGCTGTTATCTAAACCTTGCTACACCTGATGAAAACGAGCTTATGGGCAACATAAACAGTTACCTTGCCCATATAAAATATGCATCGGTTTTAGGCTGTGGAATGGTCGGAACAGAGACTGGTGCACCTAATACCGAATATAAATTCGTACCCGAATGTAGAGAAGAAAAGGCTTTAGAATTCTTTATTAAAAACTTAAAAACAGTCGTAGCCTATGCAGAAAAAATGGGTGTAATGATAGGAATTGAGCCAGTTCTAAAGCATATTGTTTATTCGCCTAAGGCTGCGAGATATGTACTTGATGAAATTGGTTCTCCGAACCTCGGAATAATTTTTGACCCCGTGAACCTACTCGGTGTCGAGAATGTTGAGAGACGAGAAGAGGTATTTGAGGAAGCTTTTGAGTTATTAGGGAAGGATATAATCGCTGTTCATATCAAGGATTATATCAGAGAGGGTAATGAGCTTATTGCTACTGCCGCAGGGAATGGGGAAATGGATTACCATAGTATACTTAGATTTATAAAAAAAGAAAAGCCGTATATTCATACGACCTTAGAAAATACAACTCCCGAAAATTCGGCTTATGCCCGTGCCTATATCGAAAGGATTTATAATGAGGAATGTTTTTAGTATAGATAACCCAGTTTTTAATGCTATATCAAGAATAGGCGATATGTTTTTGCTGTCGCTTTTATGGGTAATCACGAGTATTCCGATAATCACAATCGGTGCATCTACCACCGCGCTTTTTGACGTGTGTATTAAGATTTTACGAGCTAGAGACCATAGTATTGTAAAGCAGTATTTATTATCTTTCAGAGATAATTTTAAACAGGCAACAATTATCTGGCTGATACTGTTACCTGTCGGAGTAGCTTTATTCTTTGATATTATTATTTGTTTAGGACAGCATGATATCTTAACGCTCGTTGTTTTAGGTGTAAGCATGGGGTTGGCATTTCTTTATACCGGGCTTGTTCTTTTCGTGTTTGCTGTACAGGCAGTTTTTGAAAATAAGGTTAAGGATACAATCAGAACAGCGTTCCTAATGATGACACGGCATTTATTTAAGACACTGATTATTGTTGTATTTACACTTGGAATTGCTTATCTGTGCTTTCTGTATCCTATTGTTCTTTTCTTTGTTATTTTTATCGGAATAGGTGCTCTAGGGCTGATTTATTCTGTGCAATTTATAACCGTTTTCAGAAAATATAACCCCGAGCTTATGCCCGATGAAACAGAGGGTAAGCCCGAACCTATTTTGCAAAAAACAAACAGACATGATGAAAAAAGAAAAGCTGTAAAGGTTAATTTAAAAGGCGATAAAATAATTAAATAACATAATTATAGCCGTCCTTTTGACGGTTTAGTATATCCTGTAAGGTTATACTGTCGACATATTCGTCGATAACCCGCTTTAAGCCTATCCATATCGGGAGTGTCGCACATCTGCCGCAACGTTCACATTGATTAGGGTCGTTGTCAAGACAGGCAACAGGTGAAATACTACCCTCCACAAGGCGTAAAATATCGCCGACGGTGTATTTATCGGGGGATTTAGCTAGCTTATAGCCACCCTGATAGCCTCTGTTTGTTTGTAGAAAATCGGATTTGTTAAATATCGGGACTATCTGTTCAAGATATTTTTTTGAAATTTCCTGACGTTCGGCTATATCCTTGAGGGATATAAAACCGTCGCTGTTATGCTCTGCGAGGTCAAGGAGCATTCTCAAGGCATAACGTCCTTTTGTTGATATTTTCATTCTTATGACCATTCCTTTCGAGGAGGCTTTGCGCCGAGCGCATTTTTGAGGCGCAAAACGACGGGTATGAAACAAATCTTTGATTTGTTTCATACTTTACCCCATTATATATTTATTTCGGGAACACGATTAAAAGTGTTCCTTTTTTAACGCTTATTTTACTTTTCTTACCGATAAATTCATTGCTGACACCTATGGATACGCTGTTTTTTACGTTGGCGTTATCAAGTCTGTATTTTAATCCCTCAAGATTAACTCCCTCGCTTATATCCGAGAGGGAAAAGACGGAAACAATGCCCATTTTGTCGCTCTCAAAGGTTAAAGAACCATCTTTAATCGCTGTGTAAACCACGCTTTCGTCAAATAAAAAGCCCTTCATATTACGCTCCGCTAAATAAGAAAGGAGCTGGATATTCGCAATAGTGTGGTCGGTTCGGTTACCAGTACCGCAGTAGATATGAAAGCATTCATAGCCCATTTTAATCCCGTGGCTTACGGCGGCAAACATATCGGTCTCATCCTTTTCAGTTCTTAATCTGATTACGTTTTCTGATGTCGGGATACTATCAAGACTGTCGAAATCACCGATAATAAAATCAGCATTTATACTGCTTTCATCGAGGTATATAAGTCCGCCGTCTGCGGCTATTATTAAATCGTCAGAGCGTCTAGTAAAATTCAAGCCATAATTTTTACCCGCACCGACAATATAGCAAATTCCGTTTTTCAATGACTGTACCTCGCAAATTTTATGTTTTTATTATATATTAGCTAGTATAAAATGTCAAGCTATTGTTGTAAATCAAAAGGCTTTGTGATACAATTAGAACAGATTTGAAAGGATGTAAAATTAATATGAAGCTTATGCATTTATCCGACCTGCATCTCGGAAAGCATGTAAATGGCTTTTCTTTGCTGCCAGACCAAAAATATATTTTAGAACAAATTATTGATATAGCAAAAAACGAGAAGATAGCAGTTATAATGATAGCTGGCGATATCTATGATAAGGCTGTACCTGTAGTTGAGGCGGTTAATCTGCTTGACGACTTTTTGTACAGGCTTTCGGAGCTTAAAATAAAGGTGTTTATCATCAACGGCAATCACGATAATGCGGAGAGAATTTCCTTTGGCGGTCGCTTAATGCGTGGCAGTGAAGTATATTTTGCTCCAGCCTATAACGGAGAGGTGGGAAGTATTGCTGTTTCAGAAGCGGTGATTTATATGCTGCCTTTTATCCGTCCGTCAGATGTACGGAGTGCTTACCCTGATGAAATTATTAAGAGCTTTAATGATGCTGTAAGAGTAGCTCTTAGCAAATGTAAGCTTGATAATGAAAAAATTAATATACTCATCACTCATCAGTTTATCACTGGAGGTGTAAGCTGCGACTCGGAGGAGCTTTCGGTTGGCGGCACCGATAATGTCGATGCGAAAAATTTCGATGGCTTTGATTATGTGGCGCTGGGGCATCTTCACGGACCGCAATATATAGGGAGAGAAAGCTGTCGTTATTCAGGCTCACCGCTTAAATATTCCTTTTCCGAAGCCACACATAAAAAATCTGTTGTGGTGCTTGAAATAAACCCAGATGATATTGATATAAAAACAATACCTCTTTCTCCGTTAAGAGATATGCGTGAAATAACTGGTACTTATATGGAGCTTACGAGTAGAGCATATTACGAAAAAATAAAGACCGACGATTATCTCCGAATAACGCTTACAGATGAGGAGGATATACTTGACGGAATGGCAAAGCTTAGGGTTATTTACCCATACCTAATGAAGCTTGATTATAACAATAAAAGAACCAGGTCAAGCTTTGAGATAGATAATACTTCTATCAGCGAAAGTAAAGGACCAGTCGAGCTTTTCGCCGAGCTGTATGAAAAGCAGAACAATGCTCCGATGTCTGAGCAGCAAAGGGAGTATCTTGAGAGACTTGTTATGGGGATTGGAGAGGTATTATGAAACCTGTAAGGCTTATAATGTCAGCGTTCGGACCGTATGCTAATACTGCGGTTATTGATTTCGAAATGCTTGGGGAGCAAGGCTTATATTTAATTTCGGGCGACACAGGTTCGGGGAAAACCACAATTTTTGATGCAATTATATTTGCACTTTTCGGTGAAGCCAGCGGGAGCAACCGTGATAATAATATGTTTCGCTCTAAATATGCAGATATAAACGATGTAACTTATGCGGAGCTGGATTTTATGTACCAGAATAAGTTTTATAAGATAAAAAGAAGCATTAAAATTCCTAAAAAAGCCGCTAGTGAAGGAAAAACGTTGTCCCAAAAAATTGATGCAGAGCTTGTTACTCCAGAGGGTAAAATTATAAGCACACCTAAAGACGTAAAAACGATGGTGGCAAATATTATAAAGCTTGACAAAAATCAGTTTACCCAAATTGCAATGATTCCGCAGGGTGAATTTTTAAGGCTTTTGTTTGCACCTACCGAGGAGCGGAAAAAGATATTTCGTGAGATATTTAAAACCGAGCTTTATGAGAAGCTGCAAAATCAATTAAAAAAGGATTTAAGCGAGATTAACCGAAGCTACGAGGATGTTACAAGCAGTATTAAGCAGTATATAAGCGGTATCAGGAGTGAATGTTCACTTCCTGAAGGCTTTGACGATCTGATTATCAGTCTTGATGAGTATATTAATACAGATGAAGCCGAGCTTAATATTAAAAATGAAGAATTAAGTAAAAATGAAAATACTTTAAAGGAGCTTTATACCCTTCTTGGCAAAGCAGGGGAGGCTGAAAAAGCCAGACAAAGCCTCATTGATATTAATGCGAGGCTTAAATTAAAAGAAGCGGAATATCTGGTTCTTGCTAACGAGTATGAAACGAAAAAAGCGAAGCAAGGCTATGCCGAGGAGCTAGGCAGAAAAGCCGCAGAGGAAACTGCAAAGCTTAAAAATTACGACGAGCTTGAAGAAAACCAAAGGAAAAATAAACAAAACAACGATAAGCTTACAGAAATAGCTGATGATACTGAGCGTTTTCGAGATATGCTTCAAAAAGAAAGCTTAAAGCTTGGGCAGCTTAATAATGAACTTCAAGGCTTAAAAAATGTTCAGACAGACTGCCTTGAAGTTAAAAATAAGCTTCAAACAGCAGAAAAAGTCGCTGAGGATATAAGAGAATATTTTATACTTTTAACCGCACTTCAAAAAGCGCAGAACGAATATAAAAATATGAGTAAAAATGCCGACGAATTAAGAACAAGGTACGAAAGAAGTAATCGTGCGTTTCTTGACGAGCAGGCGGGGATACTTGCGGGGGCTTTAAAAGAAAATGAAAGATGCCCTGTCTGCGGCTCGACAAAACACCCATTTCCAGCAGCGGTGTCAGCTAATGCGCCGAGCGAGTCGGAATTAAAAAAGCTCAAGTCAGAGCTAGGAAAGGCAGAAAAATGCGAACATGAGCTGAGCCAGAATGCCGCAAGACTTAAGGGGCAGGCAGATGAAAAGAATTCACTAGGCAATATTTCGGAAAATGAAATAAACGAGACTGTCACTGGGCTTAAAAAAGAACTGCTTCAACTAAATAAAAAGGTTGAAAGAAAATTTGAGCTTGAAGCCGCGCTGCCAGAAATCGAAAAACAAATAAAGGAACTATCCTCAGGAATTACGGATAATGAAAAGCAAATCAGCGGCTTAGAGGCTCTGATTGCAAGCGGCAATGATAATTATCAAAAAATAAAGCAAACGCTTGAATATGAAAATAAGTCAGAACTAGAGGAATTAATACAGAATATGGAGATAGAAAGAAGTGGGATTTTAAACTCCATAGAGCTTGCAAAATTAAAGCTAGATGAGCAGATTGTGTTTATCGAAGGCTTAAAAGGCAGCAGAACGGCACTAGAGGAGCAGAGTAATTTTGTAGAACCGCTTGACATAGAGAGCGAGACGGAGAAAAAGCAAATTTTAGTAAACAAGAAGGCTGGGCTAAGTGCAGAAATTACAAGGCTTCAAAGCAGGCTAGATGCAAACCGTGATGTTTTGAAAAAAATAAAATATAAGGTATCGGAGCTCTCAAAAATCGAAGCAAAGTATTTATGGCTAAACGCATTATCAGCCACCGCAAACGGTAATGTTAGCGGCAAGGAAAAAATAGCCCTCGAAACCTATGTGCAGATGTTTTATTTCGAACGTGTTATTGCTAGAGCAAACCTTAGATTTATGATAATGTCCGATGGGCAATATGAGCTTATGAGACGTGCGGAGGCAGGAGATTTACGGATACAAAGCGGACTTGAGCTCGATGTAATAGACCATTATAACGGCAGCAGGCGGAGTGTAAAATCACTTTCGGGTGGTGAAGCTTTTATTGCGTCATTGTCTCTAGCTCTAGGCTTATCAGATGAAATACAGTCGTCGGCTGGTGGTATACACATTGACACCATGTTTATTGATGAGGGCTTTGGTTCACTCGACGAGGATACACTTGAAAAGGCTGTTAATGCGCTCCAAAAGCTGTCTGACGGCAATCGCTTAATCGGGATAATTTCTCATGTTAAGGAGTTAAAGGAAAGAATACAGAAGCAGATAATTGTCACAAAGGATAAGGCTGGCGGCAGTAAAATATCGATAATCGTGTAATAAAAATTATCCATGAAAAGGTTTACATTTTCTTTAGAATATGATAAAATAAATGCAAGTAAGAAATAACGAAAGGGAAAAAATTTGTATGGCAAAATCACGCTTAATCGGGGATTATCCCGTAATAGGAATACGTCCCACAATAGACGGCAGACGAGGCGCACTCGGCGTAAGGGAGAGCCTCGAGGACCAGACCATGAGCATGGCAAGAAGTGCGGCAAAGCTTCTTTCAGAAAACTTAAAATATTCAAACGGCGAGACTGTGAAGGTAATTATTGCGAAGTCCACGATAGGCAGAGTTGCCGAGGCTGCTGAATGTGAAGCCTATTTTAAGAAGGAGGGTGTTGATATTACTCTCACTGTTACGCCCTGCTGGTGCTACGGCTCGGAAACAATGGATATGAATAAGAATACGATTAAAGCTGTTTGGGGCTTCAATGGTACAGAAAGACCAGGTGCAGTTTATCTTGCGGCGGTGCTTGCGGCACACGCTCAAAAGGGACTTCCTGCTTTTGGAATTTACGGTCACGATGTAAAGGACGCAAATGAAACAGAAATACCCGCCGATGTTAAGGAAAAAATACTGCGTTTTGGTAGAGCGGCTGTTGCGGCGGCTACTATGAGAGGACGCTCATATCTGCAAATCGGCTCGGTGTGTATGGGAATTGCTGGTTCGATTATTGACCCGCAGTTCATCGAGGAATACCTCGGTATGCGTGTCGAGAGTGTTGACGAGGTGGAAATTATTCGCCGAATGAGCGAGGGTATTTACGACGAGGCGGAATTTCAAAAGGCACTCAAATGGACAAAGGATAAGTGCAAATTGGGCTTTGACAAGAACCCGCCAGAGCTTCAAAAGAGCACCGAGCAAAAGGAAAATGACTTAGAATTTGTCGTAAAGATGATGTGCATAATCAAGGATTTAATGAACGGAAACAATAATTTACCTAAGGGACGGGAAGAGGAGGCTGTCGGTCATAATGCGATTGCGGCAGGCTTTCAGGGGCAGAGACAATGGACAGATTTTTACCCAAACTGCGATTTTCCAGAGGCTCTCTTAAATTCTTCCTTTGACTGGAACGGTGCTCGTGAGCCGTATGTTCTTGCGACCGAGAACGATGTACTCAATGGTATAGGTATGCTTTTTATGAAGCTTTTGACAAATCGTGCGCAGATTTTTGCCGATGTAAGGACCTATTGGAGCCCCGAAGCGGTTAAAAAAGCAGCGGGATATGATATAGAGGGTAAAGCTAAGGAGGCTGGCGGCTTTATTCACTTGATAAATTCGGGTGCGGCTTGCATTGATGCAAGCGGTGCGGCAAACGGTGAAATTAAAGAGTGGTACAACGTAACCGAAGACGATATGGAAAAAATGCTGGCAGCTGTTACCTGGAACCCCGCCGATAACGGCTATTTCCGTGGCGGCGGATATTCGTCACGCTTTATTACAGAGGAAGAGATGCCTTGTACTATGATAAGGCTAAACCTCGTTAAGGGCTTAGGTCCTGTTCTCCAGATTGCAGAGGGCTGGACGGTTAAGCTGCCGTCAGAGGTAAGCGACGTGCTTTGGAAAAGAACTGATTATACCTGGCCTTGTACTTGGTTTACACCTCGTGTTACTGGAAACGGCGCATTTAAGACAGCGTATGATGTTATGAACAACTGGGGCGCCAATCATGGTGCAATCAGTTATGGGCATATAGGAGCCGACATTATTACGTTATGCTCGATGCTTAGAATACCAGTTTGCATGCATAATGTGCCTGAGGAGGACATTTTCCGTCCTGCTGCCTGGAACGCCTTCGGCATGGATAAGGAGGGGCAGGATTATAGAGCCTGTGCGGCTTATGGTCCGCTTTATAAATAATGAATGTACTTGCGATTGATATAGGTGCTTCGTCGGGACGTGCTATTTTAGGCTCTTTTAACGGCGAAATGATTAAAACTGAGGAAATCCATCGCTTTCCGAATAATCCCGTGACCGTTAACGGTGTCATGTACTGGGATGTGCTATATCTCTTTCACGAGATAACCGAGAGCGTACAAAAGGCTTCACAAAGCTGTAAAATTGACAGCGTGGCGGTTGATACATGGGGGGTGGATTTCGGTCTGCTTGACAGCAAGGGTAATTTACTCCAAAACCCCGTTCATTACCGTGATAATCGCACCGATAGCATACTCCGAAGTGCATATAAAATAATCCCTCATGATAAGCTTTATCTGCTTACAGGGAGCCAGTGTATGCAGTTTAACACGATTTTTCAGCTTTTGGCTTTATATGAACAAGATAGGGAACTCCTCGAAAAAGCAAGCCATTTATTAATGATGCCAGATTTATTTAATTACTTCCTGACAGGTGAAATGTGCTGTGAGACCTCGATTGCTTCGACAACAGGGCTTGTTAATCCTATCATAAATGAATGGTGTACTGAAATTCTCGATGCATTTAAAATACCGAAAAGCATCTTAAAACCAATAAAACCCAGCGGAAGTGTTGTGGGTGAATATAGAGATATCAAGGTAATTTCTGTTTGCTCTCACGACACGCAAAGTGTACTAGCGGCAGCTCCTGTTAAGAAAAATGAAAATGATTTTATG
>JAVBPL010000103.1:0-16305 GCA_031549645.1 Ruminiclostridium sp.
ATGCGAGAAAGCGATTAATATTGCTTTAAGGCGAAAGCGATCCCATTAATGCCTTTGGGTTTTCATTTTAACTTTACAGTGCCATTAGTGTACAGTTGCCAGACCGTACTCTTATTATATCAAAGGGAGTTTCATTTTCATACTCACCGCTTAAGCTTTTTTGAACCCCCGGCACAGCTGGGGGTTTTCGTTTACAAAAAATATTGCCCACCTTTCGGTGAGCAATGTGTTAAGCTGATTCTAATGAAAATTCATTCCATTTTTCTTTGATTTTAGCAAGCCTTTTGCTTATAGCGCCTTGGGTTTCGTAGTTCAATATATCTGCAATTTCACTTTGGTTGTATCCCTTGATACTTAATCGCAATATGTTTCGGTCGTTTTCACTCAAAATTCTGTAGAAGTTTTCGACCTTCGCTTCGGCATCCGCCGCATCTTCCATGCTAACCACAATTTCCTGCTCTTTTATTCTTACATAAGATAAAGGCGCATTATATTTAGTTCTGGTGTGGTTCCAGCGCCTGTGATGAGTAATCGCTTCGAAATTCTCAGGTCTGAATGTATTAAAATCATCATGGCAAGAGTTAATTTTCGCTATTTTATATAGTCGCTCGTAATCCATGACCTTCATCATTGTATTAACCGCATTATCCACGAGCTTGTCCGCTTTATCATGCGTGTCCGACTCATCGCTGGCTTCGTTTATAATGATCTCAATCAGATCTGATTCATTAAAAGACAGTTCCGGATTATTTATCTGTTTGAAAAAGAGTTCAATCTCATGGGGTTTCATAAACGCTTTAAGAAACTTTTTCGCTCGTTCGGGTTCATCAAGTAGCATGATAACCTTATCGGCAATTAAATTCTGCACCCTTATGCGTAAGGCTTCAATCGGATGGTTCTTTGTATAACAAGATTGCGGAGTCTTGTGCTTCATGGATTTGGCGTTCTTTTTCCATTTGTCATTTATTAGAGACACAATATGCGCATGCAATTCATTTCTTCGACTCGACTGCTCAGAGTAATCCTCGGTGGGTAACGTTGTGAAGTCGTGGGTTATAAAATGTTCACGGAGCTCTTCCACTGTAGGAGTTCTATTGAGGGATAGTAAATCCTGTTGCATTGTGTACCTCCATTGTGAAATAACGGACTTGTTTTACATCATATAATTGCTTGACGGCATTAGTCTGTCGAAAACTGTTGGATATGTTATAACAATAGACATACAATATATTGAATATTTGTTCAGAACACATACAAATTATGACTTGCCAACGCTATATTTTTATGTTATAATATATAAAAAAATTGAGGTTTTTATAATGAATCCTTTAATAAAATGGCCCGGTGGTAAATCAGGTGAGATTGGTAAAATCGAAAAGTACATTCCTTCGCATAATAGGTATATCGAGCCTTTTTTTGGCGGAGGTGCATTGTTTTTTCATTTACACCCAAAAAAGGCTGCCGTAAATGATGTCTCCAAATCATTAATAGAATATTACGAACTTATAAAAACACAGGACAAACAACTTTTAGACCTATTGTTGTGTTATAACAACAGTTTTCAAAATGTTCTACGAGTGTGTGACACGAATTATAACTATATACATGATATATACCATCAGTTTTCAAAAAATAAAATAGATACCAATGGAATGGTAAAACAAATCTCAAACTTAACTTTAGGTTTAGCAGAAAAAATCAATTCTGGATTTACGGATAAACTGTTACTTGACGAGCTTGAATTTACAAGATTTATAAACAAAATGGTTGTTGATAAAATTCAACGCACTGTAAAGAATGATAGCAAAACACCTTTTTCTCAAGAGGATTTAAAGAATAATTTAATCACAGGGTTTACCAGTGGTTATTATATGTATTTTAGAAAAGTGTATAATGACTTAAATTTAAATCATATCGAACTACCATCTGCACAGTATAAAGCCGCAAATTTTTATTTTATTCGCGAATATTGTTACGGTTCAATGTTTCGTTATAATTCGAAAGGCGAATTCAATATTCCTTACGGCGGCATGTCTTATAACACAAAGAATTTCAAAAATAAGATTGACAATATGTTTAACGGAGATATTAAAAGCATCTTTCAAAACACAGAAATTCATTGTTCGGATTTTGAAGAATTTTTCAAAAACACAAACCTAACCGAAAATGATTTCATGTTCTTGGATCCGCCGTACGACACAGACTTTTCCGATTACGAGGGTAAGGATTTTACAAAAGGCGATCAAGAACGATTGGCGCATTCATTAAAAAACACCTTAGCAAGATTCATACTGATAATCAAAAACACAGATTTTATACATAATTTATATAATGACAGTTTCAATATCCTATCTTTCGACAATCAATACACATATAATGTGCGTAGTCGTAACGAGCGCAATGTTGAACATTTAATTATAACTAACCTTCCTGTTAATTAATGATAGGAGGGTTAAATTTTTCGATCTTTTTCCTCATTATATTCATATATCGTGGGCTCATTTCCTCTAGTAAAGGATCAAACCATATTTCGCATTTAGAAGCAACTCTTTTCGATACCATGAACTCTATTTGTTTATCAACTAACGATTTAATAAAATCCCAATATTTCCTGTTATAGTCATCATCCTCTTCTGGATTATAATCTTGACTATAATCTGTTGCATAATAACCCCAACACTTATATATAAAAGGATCAATAAATCCATAAATAAATTTTATTGCTTCAAGGTTTCCGCTTGTCCCTCGCCTTTCAGCTAATGACATTGCACCAAAATGTTGAATGCTGTTTCGTATTTTTCCGAAATCTTTAAATATCTTCTCCTTGCCTTTTGTAGTGAAATCAATATCGGTTGTAGCCCATAATAGATCTAATAGTTTACTCCATTCGACCGTATGACCCTCATCATATAAACTTTGTAAGCTTAATTTACCATCTTTTTTTGAGGGGAATTTCTCGAAAATAAGCAATGGATGTTCTTCTGCAATTCGAGCTTTAACTAAGATTTCGGCGGCATGCGCAACTTGGAGAACAGCCAATTCTTCCCATTTTTCAATAGAAGCGTCAATTCTATTCGCATTTGATAAAGCCGCTAGACCAAGCTCCTTCATATTGTGCGAAACATCTTTTAGTTCAATACTCATATTTAAATTCTTTCATTATAATAATTATGTCAACCTGTTTTGGGCAGCAATAAAGTAATCGCTTTGTATCTCACAACCACCAAATTTCCGACCAAGCTGTAAAGCCGCAACTCCTGTAGATCCAACCCCCATGAATGGGTCAAATACTAGATCTCCCGGGTCGCTTGAAATATTTATTAAGTGTTTTAAAAGTTTAACAGGCTTTTGAGCTGGATGTTTAGGTTCTTTTAATCTTTCTGGGGACATGCAAATAGGACTTTCAAAAAAATTATGCATTTCTTTTTGATTAATAAAATTCCACTTATGCCCCTTATTCCACATACAGATTATCATTTCACAGCTATTTAAAAATCCGTTTTTATAAATCTTCGGCGCCGGATTTGTTTTATGCCAAATAAAAAATTGAAATGTATCAAATTCTTTATCAAAAACATCGTGCCATTTTCCAATCGAGTTATAGCTTGTAAACACAAATATATTGCCCTTAGGTTTTAAAATACGTTTGAAATCAAAAAGCAGCTCTTGCGGTTCTATAGGAATATTATCCCAGTCTGCTATATCATTATTTAAAGCTTCTCTTCCAGGAAGTGCGATATTCCCAGTTGAATATTGCGCTATGTTATAAGGGGGATCGGTGAGTATTAAATCAACACAATTGTCTGGCATGGTTTTCATGAATTCAAAGCAATCACCGTTTATAAGCCTTGGCATTAACTTTCACCTATACAATCACTAATGAGATTTTTTATCCTGTTATTTAAGTTTATTTCTTCAAGTGCTTCTTTATAAATTAATGTAAAATCATCAAAAGTTACATCAGGAGGAAGAATTTTATTCCAAAAAGCAGATCCAATTAAAAACATTGATGGATAATTTAGATGCTTTTTTACCGCTCCAGTCCATGTATTGCCTTCCCCGTTTTTATTATATAAAGTCGCAAAAAAGGCATTACAATAATTAATACCCATATCGACATAAATCGTAAGAAGCTTTTCGACGTTTGAAGGTGCATTGGAGCTATCTAGATCGCCACCGGCTTTTAATTCCATGACATTCCATTCTTCTCCATCAAAAAAGGCTAAATCAACAGGTTTAGTATAAAATATACCATCATCTGATTTATATTTTTGAGATAAAGGTAGTAAACATTTATGAATGTTACATTGAGTAACGCCACTTTCTGTGCGTTCTGCGCCTTTTCCTTTTGCTTCGTTATTAGCACGAAAAGCAGCAATCTCACCCCTTAAATCGCCGTTAAATGTATCAACATCTGTTACGATTACTTGTCCAGTAATTGACTTTTCGTCAAGGGTATGTGCCAATCCTCGTGGATTTACAATACTCGGAACGTTCTCGTCCCCAAAGCGCAATCTAGCCACCCTTTTAGCACAGGTCTCTATAGCAAAACCGCTCTTTGATTCAAAGCTACTTACAAACACCATGCTAGCCGTAATACTGGGATCCATTTGATTTAAAAGAAAATTGTTTATCTTTTTCTTGTAATTTATGTAGAAATCAGCTTCAATTAAGTTTATGAGCTTCGAGAATTCTTCAACGACGATGCCTTTTATTATTTTTTTCACGTTCAATCACTCCTAAAATATCATTTAATAAAGCACGAACAGCAACCCGCTATGATAAATCATAGCGGAATTTTATTACTATATTTTATTATATCATAATAAAAATTAAAATGCAACGCTTATATCATATCTCGCCTTATCCAGCAAATTTATCTAAAAACTCAACAAAACGATATTTCGACACAATTGGAAGTAACATAATGTAGTATAATGGTCTAAGATAACTCGACAAAAATTGCGAAAAGATCACGAACCTGATATTAAAGCAAATGAAAAAAAGTTTGAGTTTCTTTATTTACTTTGGCACGCGGAAAAAGGTATCGTGGGGTGGAATAATTTGTGATAATGTATTATTTATGCTTGCAAAAAATATCTTGTGCCTCTGCTACCTCGACTTCCGTAAACAAAAGCTTCATCTCAGTAAGAATTTGCTCAATCACGTTATCGGGTAATCTTGAGTTTTTCAAGGCTTTTAATGTATAACCGCAGCAAGCATCGTTAGACCAATCGTCTACAAACTTATCCCTCGATAAATTTTCTTGAATTTTAACTTGTCCCATATTTAGCAAATCCTTTCAAAAAGTCATCACTAAATAGTATATGCAAACAAAAGACATTTTATTCCATCAACATTGCTTCTTGTTCTAGCCTTAAATTATTATCAATCATATAACGAATACAAGGAACGGAATCTGATAGAAGTGGCACATCCAATAAGGTGCTTAATTTTTCTCTATACGATTTTGAGATTGTTGCGGTGTACTCACTATATTTTTGTAATTCGCTTACACTCATTCGGAAAGGGTTAATCATTTCAGAAATTTCTCGCCGTAAACGGAGCAGCATACTAAATCCACCGTAATCGATATCACCCCAGTGTAACCACGCACAATTATCGTGTATAGCTTTTTTTAGTGCAAGAAAGAATGTCTTGCGTGCTGGACTGTATTGCCCGCCATGATATACGACAAGCTCATCGTCACGCTTTTCAGTTTTAATATAAGCGAAATAATTAGCACGATTTTCTATTGTAATAATTCTCGAAATATTACTTATATCAATGTCAATGCCTCGTCTAATATCATAAATAGAGATGCTCCCCCCATAGTTAAGCGGATAATAATCAATTGTTTTATTGTTGATACAAATTTGAATATTCCCGCAAAAATCAAATTGTTCTGGGTATTTAACTATGCCAACAAGGCTCAAAACATCTTCCTCAGTTGCGTCTTCGCCTAAATCGTTATATTTGCGTAATATTGATAATAATTTAGATTTCACGGACCTTTCAAACATTTTGGAATCACTAAAACAACCCATAGAAAATATACGTATAGGCATTTCAATTTCGCCCATAGAATTTATATACTTTATTGTTTTATAAAGATTATTGCGTTCAAATTTATTGTCAGGCAACAATGCGGGAATTTTTTTATTTTTTCGTATAAAATCAAGAGTGTCTTGTAAAAACTGAACCGCCCACGAAAGACTTGCACACGATTGCAATTGTTCTATCTCGATACATATTTCATCAACAGTATTCTTTTTTGGTATCCGACCTGCAAGTTTATAAGCACAATCAAGGCGTTCAAAAACGAGCCACACCTCTGAAATAATATGGTTGGTTTCACCACGTTCCCACTTAAAAAGGACGATGTCCTTTTCTTTCAAACTTTCAACAGCATTATTAACAAGAAGGCGCTTTTCGGAATTTTCAATATCATATTGTGGAAATTCTGATTTACCGTTTCCGTATAAATTCAGCTTTATTTTTTTAGTTGGCATACTACCCTGTTTAAAAAAAACACTGCGTTCATACTTGTTTATTAATGCGTTTAATATTTCTGTCTCTATTTTAGCCATAAACTATCTCCTCGAATAAACGTGGATTAAAAGGGCCCACTCGAGTGCTCCTGCCTTCACGATAGACTAAAAGGTTGCAATCAACTAATAATGAAATGTCTGGGATTTTATCTGACGGGGCGGATAAAATTACTTGGAAACCGAATTTACGCAACAACTCGACACTGCGTGCAATTCGCTCCCCGTCCATTTTTGAAAAGGCTTCATCAAAAATAATTAACCGTGCAGCTTTATCGCTTTTATCTCGCCCAATTCTGTATAGTTGTGCGAACGATGCAAGTACAGCGATGTAAAACGGAGTCTGAGTTTCGCCACCCGACTTTTTTGAAAGGGTCTTTGATAACCGCTCTGATGTGCCGTCCTTATGAATTACTTCTAAATCGAATTCTAAGTAGGTTCTATAATCTGTAAACTCTATTACACGTTTTTCATAATTACCGATACCATCTTCGTTTGTTATCAATTTAAATAACTCATCTATTTCAATTTTATACTTTTCTTGAAATAACCCGGACATCAAAGTGAAGCCTTGCGTGAGATACATTTCATCCATTATCATGGCATAGAATCGCTCGTTCGTTTTCTCAGGTATTATTTTGAAACGATATGTATCATCTCCAAAAGAAGAACCCTTTAATGCATTATTTAAATCATCTATTTGCCGTTTTACCGTTTTAATGTTATTTTGCAAGCGGCTGAGAAAATCTTCTTGAAATTGTTCTATGGCTTTGTTTTTCGCATCGGAAATACGAGACATATATTTTGGAAGACTATTGTCAGAAAGCTCGAACCATAAGTCCTCGAAAGGGGTGTTGTCTTCTATATTTTCCGGTAAACCCATTTGATATTTACCATTATAATCACGGCGTAATTCAACTAAATCTTTCCAAGCGCTCTCCTTTTTATTACGTTGTCCTGACAGTTCACGTACAAAGGCACGACTGATTTCGATAGGATCTTTTCTTTGTGACAATTCACGTTCATAACGTACATCGCCTTTGTCTTCCACCCATTTGGCTGAATAATTTTCTTTTAATGCTGCTTGTAATGCAAAAAGTTCGCTTTCGAGCTTAGGAATTACATCCTCTTTAAGAGTGCGAATCTTTTCTTTTAATATACCGCCTTTATCGCTCTCGCTCTTTAATGACAATGAAAGGCTTTCGATTTTTAATTTTAGATCGTCAACTTGCTTTTTCAAAGTGTCGATTTCAGTGGTATCTATCGCATTATAATTACGTCTAAGCGTGGCAAGCTCGCTTTCAAATTCAGGGATGCGTTTTATTTCAGCGGAGAGTTCGACCATGCGTTCAAATTCTGACGCTCTTGAAGTATCAAGCTTGCTTGCTCCAGAAAGCACAGTCTTTAGATCTGCATAATCAGCAACCGTTTCAATAAGCATCGCTATCTCTGCTTTAACAGATATTAATTTTTGTTTTACCGCACCTTGCCCAATCGCTGGGTTTTCCCACGTTTTAGGATTCATCGCACGAACAACAAAGCCTTTATATAGCATGCCTTCATCTGTAATCGCTGTACCGTATTCCCTCAAACGCTGTACATCATCACATTTTATAACATTGCCCAAAACATAATCAAGGAACACACGAACATCGGTCTCAGAAGTTTCTATTTCCTCTGCAAGACTATTAGCATTACACACAGGATTTTTCTTTCTGAGTTTTTCTATATCGACAACACCTGTATTATAAATTTTCCCTACCGTTTTAATTTCATTATAAACATCGATAGCGTCTCTAAAATGCTCCGCTGAAACAATGATATAATATTTTTGAGTGTTCAAATAACCCTCAATGACATTACGCCAACGTGCATCTTTTACCTCAGAAGCTTCCGCTACAATGTTTACCTTTGCGTTGAACCCGTTTTTTAATCGCAGACGTGAAATAATAGCCTCTTTCAAATCTAAAATGTCCTGGGGGAAAGGATTTATACCCCTTTCGAGTTTTTGCAGTTCCTCCTGCAACTCGCCTTTTTTCTTCGCCAAATCCTTTTGCTCATCAGATATTCTTTCATTTAAGCTGTACGATTCTTTGCTAAAGCTATCAGCTATTTGATTTATTTCAAGTATCAAATTCGGATCAAGGCTCAAAATTATATCGGCATCTAAATCAGCGTACTTTTTCATTTCCACTAGGAAACGTTGTGCACTTTCACATAAATCATTTATACGAGACGCCAACATTTCGTTCGGAGGGTTATTTCCGTTTTGTGTTTTATGTATCAGCTCCGAAACAAGCCTGTTCCATCCACGCAGCACCTCATATAACATTTTTCTTGATAAATCAAAGTTTTTTTGTGTTCGTGAAATATTCAACTCCACCTGAGCAATTTCCTGCCCAATTAGCTCGAGTTGCAATTCAGATTTATCATTTAACAGTTTAACTGTAAGTCTGTCGCGCTCATTCTCAAGCTTTTGCTTTTCTGTCTCATCTGACAAAATTTTTTCGTTGAGTTGTTTTAATTCCTGTATAAGACTTTCGAAGCTTTCTCTTTGTTTGGTTAGTTCATTATCTTTTGTTTCGGTGTCTGCACGTTCAATGAGATACGCGTATTCCTGCTCTTTATCCTTCGCATCCATAAATTTGACGTGCTTACTTACGATTTTATCAAGCAATTCTATTCGTTCATTTAAAACATCTGCTTCTTTCTCTAAATCCTTGTAACTCCGTATAGTTTCTTGCATAGGCGAAACGTCAACTGCCTGTTGCTCGTCACAAACAAACTCAGATATAAAGTCCTGGATTTTAACATCAGGATTAAAAGATATTGCTTTTTTTAATAAATTCCTAAACCGTTCAACACGCAACCCCCCAAGCCTACCACACAATTTATCCCTGAAATCTTTATTTGTAGTTGTGGTTTCATGATGTCCTTTGAACTCCTCTTTAAGAAACAATCGCAAAGCTGTACTGTCCATAGGAATTTTTTTGTTGACAAATCCATTAATCGGCAAAGCATCACTATATATAAACCAGGTAGTAGTATAATCGTTTTCTGAATAAACATCAAAACAGCAGCCCGCAGTAAAACTTTTGTCTTTTTCTGTATCGATAAATTGGACCGCAATGTAGCTTGTAAAACGCTCATTTTCACGTAATGAGTGGAAACCTCCATCTTCATCATCACTAAGTTCACCAAACAAATAACCTTTTAGGCTACGACCGCCACGTCCGCCGGCAGCTTTGTTGAAAAAACTTCCGCTTGTATCACCCAAAAGAATAACTTGCAAGGCATCTATAATAGTTGATTTTCCACAACCATTTTTGCCTGTCAAGAAGTTTAAACGGTCAAACTCTATAAGTTCTTTTGAAAAATAGTGCCAATTTATAAGCAATAGCTTTGACATAAGTTTCATTCGTCTTCCTCCTGTAAAGCTGTTTCTGCACTAACTTCAATAACCTTTAACTCTTCTAATTGTTCATACATTCCGTTTATTGCCGAATTTGGAATAATGCTTAAAATAGATGAATAAATAAGTATGTTATTCCCATCATCACACCAGGCACTTGATTCTGTCTTTTGGATAATATTGAATTTTTCAAGTGTACGCTGTGCATTTATCCGTTCTTTCTGCGTTGCTTTCCCTTTAGCAAGCAAACCAAAAGTTATCATTTTCTCAACTACTGTACTTGTATCTGTTTTTACTATGTTGCTACTGTTGCCCTCAATACGACCTTCTTCATAAATCAAACGGCAACTATATAAAAATAAAGTCGTAAACCTATCCATATCACGATATCTATTATTTCCAAACGCATTTGAAAGCGATACGACACCATAATTGTTATCAATTTTAATTTTCCATCCTGCCACATCTAAGTATTCTTCCATAACTTCAAGCAATCGGGTAATCATTCTAAAATCGGGATTTATCTCCATCCACTCTTTGTCTGAATTATAGATATCCCGAACTAAGTATGTGTGGGAAAGCATATAATTGACAAGTCTACGGAACTCACCTTTTTCATAGGGTGATAAAGCGTCATATTTTTCATTCCACATTTGTATCCGCTCCTCTTAGCTTAATTATCATATCAGGAATTATATAGCCATTACGATTAACTTTTCCGCCAGAAAACTCAACTCTGTAATTCATGCCATGTTCTTTTTGACGCACAACAGCCATCATCAAAAGGATAAAGTTTTCGTTCCCGGATAATTCAAGCTCGTAGGAACTTATTTGTTTTTTCCCATCAATAAATAGCGAGTTGACATATTCCCTGACACGGTGTGCCGGGTATCCATTTTTAAATTGCTCAAGTAAGAAATCCTCAGCATTTATTTCTAAGCCATCTAATTCGGATATGGGCAAAGGGTCTTTATTAATCCGACGGCTTCTTATGTTTTTATGATACAAGGATTTTTCATCTAAATACTCTTGCCGCCCCAGTTCTATATTATCCTCAAGCATATAACTAATTGCAGCTTTATCATTTTGATCAGCTTTTGAATATGCTCTAAGCAGTGCCGCAAGCTTTCCTTTAATGGTTTGGTCTGCTGACATTAAATATTGAATTTTTTCTATAGAGTTTTTTGTATATGCACTGTGCTTTCTATCAATTTCACTGATTATCACTCCAAATTTTTGATATGCATCTAAAATATAATCAATAGCCGTTTCAATCTCTTTTTCCGCCTGCTCAATATCTTCATATTTACGAACGCTAATTGCACGTTCTCGCATTTCTTTAAGCAAAACATCGTCAGCTAAAATATCAGTCAGTAGACCCTGAATTGGATCCATATATCTAAAAACCGAATCCAAGGTCTTAATCGGATGATAAAGCCTGTCAACCATCTTTTTGTATTCGCTAAAATGGTCTTCGATTATAAAATTTATATCATTCTGTTCAATTATAAGGCGAATATGATTGCGTATTGCATGGTAAAGAGCGCGCAAAGAAACCTGCAGCTTTTCCGTGTTTAGTTTTGCAGAAAGTAAGGCATCATAAGTTTTGGTTCGATCCTCGGATAAAGCCTGTCTTAATCCTGAATATGTTGAAAAAACCAGCGAACCATATTCATCAACAGTGTCATCTCCTATTTCGTACAACAGCTTCAAAATCGGGATAGCGTAACTGCGAGGCGTTAGAATTTCAACGAAAGAACCATCGAGATGCTCTTTATCAATCCAACCCGCTCTTTCAAGTCGATTCATAATAAAACGGGCCTTACCACTTGCAGTTAGACTATTTTCTGATTGCTCTTCATCGCTTTCAATTTCAAATGCTTTATCCTCTAAATAAAAACTTAGATTTGAAATATAATCATCAACACGTATATTTAGTTCATCTTTGAAGAACGAGTACAAGATAATTAAAGCATCAAAATATATTTCTCTGTTAGAAGAAGAAAGCACCCCAAAAAAATTTGGCGGTACAATATCAAATAATTTCTTCATACAAGGTACTTCCTCCGTTTGTATTTAAACTCTAATTGAGTTCCGCAAAAATCTCTTGTATCATTTACTGAAATCGAACAATAAAAGGTAAATAAAGTGGCTCGGTTATCACCCAAGCGGGTTATACCCTCTTTTTGTTTACTCTTTCTTTCCATTATACACCATTATTATTTATAAATCAACATAATATAAAACATCTCTTTACCTAAATTACATTATAACGAGAATAAAACCCCAAACATCATTGACATTTCTCTTATAAAAGAATATAATAATAGAAATGGACTATAGGAGTGATGTAACATGATAAAACGCGAATTATATATGCAGCAACTTCGAAACTTTATAGACAAGCCGGTTATTAAAGTAGTTACCGGCATGCGACGTAGCGGTAAAAGTGCGTTGTTGGAACTTTTAAAAGAAGAACTAATTGAAAATGGAATTTCCGAAAACGATATTCTATATATCAATTTTGAATCATTGCAATACGAACATTTAACCGAATATGGCGCTTTTTATGACTATGTAAAAGAATTTGCTCAAAATAAAAAGCTTTACATTCTTTTGGACGAAATCCAGAATGTAAAGTCTTGGGAGAAAGCGGTAAACTCTTTTAGAGTGGATTTTAACTGCGACATTTATATAACCGGATCTAACGCTAGTTTACTTTCCGGTGAGCTTGCTACACTTATTGCAGGTAGATATATTGAAATAAAGCTATATCCGTTATCTTTCAAAGAATACCTTGAGTTTGCATCACAAAACGATGATGAAACAAGGATTACTGAGCAACAACACTTCATGAATTATCTTCAATTTGGTGGATTACCTGGCATACATCACATGACTTGGGAAGAAGCTCCGCTTAATGGATATTTAATCGATATATATAATTCGGTGTTATTAAAAGATGTAGTCAGTCGAAATAATATTAGAGATACTGAGCTTCTGTCAAAAATAGTAACATATATTATGGATAATATCGGTAACATCTTTTCTGCTAAAACTATTTCTGATTTTCTTAAAAATCAAGGTAGGAAACTGTCTGCCGAAACAATATACAATTACCTCAAAACACTTGAGGATGCACTAATAATCCATAAAGTAAAACGGTACGATATAAAAGGCAAACGCCATCTTGAAACACTTGAAAAATTTTATATGAGCGATTTAGGTATGAGGAACGCTGTGCTTGGCTTCAGTATGAATGATATTTCCGGTATGCTTGAAAATGTTGTATATCTTGAGCTTTTAAGGCGTGGATACCATGTCAGCATAGGTAAGCAGGATACATCTGAAGTCGATTTTGTTGCAGATAAGGGTAATGAGCGTATCTACATTCAAGTTGCATATCTTCTAGCAAGTGAAAGCATAATAAAGCGCGAGTTTGGTGCTTTTTGTGACATCAAAGATAACTACCCTAAAATTGTGCTGTCTCTTGACGACTTCAATATGAGCCGAGATGGGTATTTGCATATGAATTTGAGGGAATTTTTATTGGGATAATTTAATCCTACCATTAAATTTCCTCACACTTACTATATCTTCTTTTTTCAATTCCCAGAAGGTAGCTTGAACAAAACGCCACGGACAGCAATCTTTGATAAAAACATTTTGCCAGGATTTTTGTTTTTCAAACACCTGTGTATCTTTTGGTAAACTCGCGAGCCATTCATATGCTACATCAATATCCGACCCGTTATCAAATCTGCAAAAATAACCATCGTTTAAAACAATATGCCACATTTCTTCATCGCTAAGGAGCACCCTTGTATCAGGTATCTCTACTTCAATAATATAATTTTCACCACTATAATTTTTAAATTCATAATGTCTTAAATCCGGCTTTTTATTAACCCCGTCAATTAAATACCATCCCCATATCGGGTATTTTACATTTTGCGGTGGTAAACCGATTCTGTTCGTCATTTCCGCAGCAAGCCAGTCATAAGCTTCCCTAAAACCGTACTCATGAAGCATTTCAGAAAGATTTTCGTCACATTGTAAGGTGCCATTTCCACATAAATAATCGTAAGCCACGTTATCTTGAGTTGTCCATATACGCATTACCACATACTCCTTTTTTTAGATGGATATGCACTTGTGATATATCAATTATTTTGAATATTATCAAGTAAAGTTTTGATTTAATTCTACCACATTTTAACATGAATGTGAAGTATCCCAGAAAAATTCTCTCAGGGTTTTTTATGCATATATTTGTTCATTGTGCATACTAAGCAAGCAAAGTTCTAAAAAAGTTCTAAAATATTTTTTCAAAATACGATTTTTGATGCTAAAAGGGTTTGTTGATTTCCGGCGCTTTAATATGCCGAAAACGCGCATTAACACTGGTGTTTAATGGCGATTTGATTAGACTGCTGATAATTAGATAATAGACCTATAGGCTTGTTGGGGTGGTAGAGGCCGCAATTTCAAGTCTTGTCACTCAGACCATGCGGAGTGTTCTTACAGCATTTGATGTTTATCAAATCTGTGAGAACACTCATTTCATTTTAAACAGCTTTTTTAATTTGGGGAGTAGCTATCAGCTACTCCCCATCTTATTCGTTATATTGCTTATCTCTTTTTTATTTATTAGTCTCTGATGTTTTTCTTCTGCGTATCATTCCTACTGCACATATTGTGGAAATGCCACCGATTATTAAAACTAAGCTGTTGCCGCTAGCACCAGTATCGGGGTTTGATCCCTTCGAGCTGGTTCCTGCCGACTGCACCTCGACTGGACCTAAGACGCTCCAGTCGAAATCAGGATAATTTGCAATTGTACCTGTGCTGCGGTATTCCTCGACCTCTGCTTTTGATAGAACTATACCTGTATATACTACCCCTTCATGATTATCATCATAAATCTTAGCCGAAATTTGTACTTTGAAAAATCCAGAAACATTAGCCGTGTATTCATAAGGCGATGAAAGTATCTTTTTAATATCAGTTGGCTCAAAGGTTATATATTCATCGTCCCATGTGGGTTCATAGGTGTAAATCGTAATATCAGCAGCTTCTCCGAATTCGTCAGTTGAAATATAATTCTCCATCCAAAAATCAATATCAAGAGTACCATCATCTGTTATGAATACACTATATACGTTTTCGGGGTCATCGACTTCCACGGTATATAAATCATTATTAGCAAAATTCGTTTTTGTGCCAAAATTTGAGGCTACTTCGCCATAATAGTTGGGTATAGGGGCAATGGCAACAGCGTAAAAATAATCTCTCATAACAGGATTTGAAAAATAGGGTTCTCTGTCAATAATCGGTGTTTCGTTCTGCACCTCTTCGGTTACCTGAATTATAAATACCTCAGAATCGGTGCGTTCATATGATCTATTATAGAAAACGACTGCGTCTTTTTTTGATGCTGTGATATTTTGGCTAAAGTCGTATGTCCAGCTCGGGTAAAGCGGATGTGATAATGCATCAGTGTACTTCATCTTTGTTTTGTCAAGCTCGCAATCCGCAAGTGCATGGAGTACCTTATCTTTTTGATTTAAATCATTGTGTGTAAAATCAATGAACTTAATCTTCGCATCTGAGCTGACAGAAATTATGTGTGTCTTTGGATATTCCATGGAATAGGCATAACCCTCATTAATCGCATAAGTCCTCTGCTTAATTGTTTCTTTAAACGAAGCGCTATTGTCAATAAACTCGTAATCAAGCACACCCGTAATTTCAAAGATTGCGCCAAGCTCACCCTGGTCCATATTAATTGACATTGTTCCGTCTTTTAATTCGACTACGGAGTGTGTTTCAAACGGCTCATCGTAAATAGGACCTAATACGCTCCAGTCGATATCGGGGTACTTTGCGATTTTACCAGTGCTGCGGTATTCCTCGACCTCTTCTTTGGAGAGAATTACTCCAAATATAGCATTCGGTATAGGTTCAGAATCTAAGTTTTTATCAACGAGTGTCACCGCAGTGGCAAAAAAACCCGAAAGGCTGACAGTCTTTTCATATGGTGATGTTAAAATTTCGCTGTCTGTAAGCTTAAAATTGATGCTTGTACCCTCCTGCACCGCTTCATAGCTGTAAACAATAGCATCATGTGTATCGCCAAAGTCGAGGTCCTTATCGGGGCAGCATGTAAGATAATCGATATCCATTGTACCATCGTCTGTTACAAAAAGGCTGAAGGTGTTGTCAGGGCTCGCGTCTGGTGAATTAATTGATATATCAGTATCTGGTACTCCAAACTGAACACCCTGATCTAACGCCAATTCGCCTAAATAATTCTTAATAGGTGCACGACCAGCAAAATAGTCA
>JAVBPL010000071.1:0-3389 GCA_031549645.1 Ruminiclostridium sp.
GGTGACTGCTGACTGTGGTGCAGCCGGATTTTTCGCCAACGCTTTTTTTGCCATTTCTGCCGCTTTATCGTATTTTTTGGATTCAAGGTAACGTGAAATCCGGAATCTGTAGACATATATTTTATCAGATTCAAGCTCGATGGCTTTCTCATAATCCACTTCCGCTTGCTCATCCATACCCATCGCTTCATAACAAGCCGCACGCCATCTGTGGATTCTCGTCTGCCAGTCCCTTTCGTCACGTACCGCCATTCTTCTGCCTAATTCCTCGCTGTAAATTCCTAATGCTCTGTTGAAATATTCTACAGATTTGGTGCAATATTCCTTGATTTTTTCATATGAACCTTTATATTTATAAGTGCAAAGGTTGACGAGATTGTAATAACACCATGCGTTATCTGGATCAATTTCGGCTGCTCTGAATAAAAAGTCTGCCGCTTTGTCATACTCACCTAAGCGTTCATAAACGGAAGAACGATTCAAAAACGTCTGTGCGTACATTTCCTGAAGTCCCTTGTTGCCGCTATGCTTACTCTCTATTAATTCGGCTAATTTAGTGTAAGCCTCAAATGCTTTTTCGTTCTGCTTCGATTTTAAATAAGTATAAGCAAGACTTTCATACGGACATACATGCTCGGGGTCAAGCTCAATTGTTTTTTCGTAATCCAATATCGCTTTATCATACTGTTTTAATTGAAGATATATGTAAGCACGATTGAAATATATCCAGTCACTATCTGGATTGAGCTCTAATGCCTTAGTGTAGTTTTCCAATGCTTTGTCATATTGCTTCAACTCCATATAACTGTTGCCCCGATTTGAATAGCTCCACTCATCTGTTGAATCTGAGGTAATCTCCAAAGCCTTGCGGTAATCTGCTTCTGCTTTATCATGTTGATTCATCCTTTTATAGCAACTGGCACGGTTGGTGTATAAATAGGCTGTGTTCGGGTCAAGCTCAATGGCTTTAGTATAATCCTCTATAGCTTTATCAAGTTTATTCCACTGAAGGTAGAGAATTGCCCGGCTATTATATATCCATGACTCATTCGGGTGAAGCTCGATTGCCTTGTTATAATCATCCATAGCTTTATCGTTCTGATTCAATTGTGAATACATCTGACCACGCTGAGCGTATGCTTGTGCTTTATTTTCGGCAAAATCTATCGCTTTCGTAAAATCTTCGATTGCTTTTTCAGACTGGTTCAGGCGGAGATAGACATTGCCGCGGAAAATATAGCCATTTGCAAAATCCGGTTCGAACTCTATCGCTTTATTCCAATTTTCAAGTGATTTTTCAGGTTGATTTGATGCACTGTAACTCCAGCCTAGGATGCGGTACGCGTCCGCTTTTGAATCAAGACTGATTGCTTTTTCACAGTCTTCTATTGCTTTATCATGCTGCCTGTCTTTATAATAAGCCATGCCGCGTTCAAGGTAAAATGCTGCATTGTTTGGTTCACGCTCTATTAACTGAGTTAACTCTTCAATGCTTCTTGTATTATCCATGATTTTACTCCTTAACATGTTATTCTTGTAATCACTCGGCGAACATCCGTAAATACTTTGGAACGCCTTGTAAAATCCGGCAGGAGTTTCGTACCCGTAATCAAGTGCGATTTCATACATTTTCATACTTGAGCGTACTTTATCAGCGGCGGCAGATAGTTTTTTTCTTCGGATATATTTCATTATCGAAGTGTCATTATATTTCTTAAACAACCTGTATAAATGCCGTCTGGAGTATCCCGTCGCTTTTGACAAATCGCTGATTGTAATTTCTTCATCAATATGTTCGTCAACATATTTCACAATTTCTTTGTACACCTCAATCATCGGATATTTCTCCTCTCTTATAATCTACAGCTGCAACTACAGTATAACATATTATTTTCAGCAAGTCTTTTCTTTTTGTGCCATGTTTAAAATTCGTATAATGATTATTAGATAAGTTTGCTACTCTATTGTTTCAGTATCTATCCAAAAGGGAACAAACCCGCAGTTGAGAGCAATTTTCCAAGAATGAATATTTGACAAGCTCGTTCCGTAATATGGGATTTTACCTTTTGCTGATACCTCATCCTTCAGCAACGATACCAATTTGGTTCCAATCCCCTTACCGCGATAATCATTATCTACATCAATACCAATCTGCCACAAAAGCGGTGTATCTGCGGAGCAGCCAGCCATTCCAACTATTTTACTTCCGACTAAAGCCGCCACTGCAAGCATATCAGGCCGCTCCGGATTATATTCCTCACAAAGTGCATTTGGAAACTTCTTTGCCTCATAAAATTGATGAATTTCGTCTTTTTCAAACCACTTCACTTGTATATCCGCCATCTGTGATACCGCTTTTCCAAGAGGCAGAAACATATGATGTGTCTGAAATAACTGTTTTCCATACATTTCAAGCTGCTTATCAATATCTCTTAGATTCGTGTGTTCAAATAACCAGTGACCAGTTTTATCGCTCACAAAATTACCAAGCCACTCATGCAGGCGCGCGTCTGCCGATATAACAGCATTTCCTCCGGTAGTTGTCATCTTGAAAAAGAAAGGCTTATCAGAAAATTTCCTTCTTTTGTCGCTAAATGCCGGCAAAGTAATTACACAATCATCTCTGTCGAAATCATTTGCTGAGCAGTTACATTCGATAGCCAACTGTTCTTTTGTAAATTTAATTATTTCTTTATTAGAAAGCATAGACACACCACCTGATATTTATATTTTGTTTGTAAGCCCATTATATCACGCCCATATGAACAACTCAAGAAAAAATACAGGGACACCACATTTGATGTCCCCTGAATTATTTGCTTATTGGCTTATAAAATGCCTATACTGTGCAGATGAGTTCTGAATATTTTGTGCCTCCGGTAAATCCGATTTTTCTGTATAATAGTTCAGCAGGATTGCCAACCATAACTCCCAGTGTAATAACTGGAGATATGTGATGAGCCTTATCAATAGAATTAAGCATCATTGCTTCGGCTATTCCTTTTCTTTGAAATTGAGGGCGTACAGATACTTGGTGAATAGTAGAAAAATTATTCGGCGAATCGGGATAAATTCCGGCGATACATACTCCGGCTACTGCATCATTTTTGTGTTGCTTAACTATAGTACCTATATGTAATGTATCAGTTTGGGAAAACAAATCAAAACGGCGGTTAACAGCTTCAGCTATTTCATTTTTCACAGCTTTTTTTATTGTGGATGTATAACCGGCTGAATGAGCTTCATATACTGCCTGTATAATTTCTGGCTTATCAGTCTCATGAGGAATATCAAAATAGAATCCGTCAATTAACTTTGGAAACGTTTTTGCAGTCGGCCGAAGCATTCTGCGCTGTGTGGAGATGATTTTTGCATTAAATTTATCAGTT
>JAVBPL010000086.1:0-8321 GCA_031549645.1 Ruminiclostridium sp.
TTGCCTTGTCTCTTCTACCGAATAACCCTTATCAGTAATTTCATCTCTTATTTTATCAGCAAGTGCGAAATCCTTATTTTTACGGGCTTCTTTTCTGTCATCAACAAGCTTTAAGATTTCCTCGGGTATGCTCTCTTCGTTTTCGGTTTGGGATATACCCAGTATCTCGGTTAATTCATCGAAAAGTGTTTTTAAGTGCATAATCTCGTCTTTTGATATATTTTCATCAAGCACCGCTGTGTTTATATCTCTCACAAGCTCGAAAAGTGCAGAAATTCCGTCGGCAGTATTAAAATCGTCGTCCATAACCGAAATAAACTGCTCTTTTCGTTTCGTTGCTATTTCCTTTATACTGTCACGAACTATATTCTCGTTTTTGGCAGTCTCTATTGTTCTTGTCATTAAGTCAGAGCAATTTTTAAGTCTTAAAAGCGAGTTTTTAGCACTTTCGATTACCTCCTCGGTGTAATTCATCTGACTCCTGTAATGGGAGCTTAGAAGCATAAACCTTATAGGAAGATAACCATAAGCATCGCTCAGCTCTCTTACTAAAAAGAAATTATTTTTGGATTTTGACATTTTTTTGTTGTCTACATTTAACATTCCGTTGTGCATCCAGATTTTTGCAAGCGGAGATCCAGTTGCACACTCACTTTGTGCAATTTCATTTTCATGATGCGGGAATATTAAGTCAGAGCCGCCGCCATGAATATCAATCGTGTCACCGATGTAATGCGCCGACATAGCAGAACATTCTATATGCCAGCCAGGACGACCGTTCCCGAAGGGTGCCTCCCAAAAGGGTTCGCCTTCCTTAGCCGATTTCCACACGGCGAAATCCATCGGGTGCTCTTTAAAGTCAGTTTCGCCTATTCTTTCACTCGCACCAGCTTGAAGCTCCTCAAGAGGCATGTGTGAAAGCTTACCATATTCTTTAAACTTCGTTGTACGGAAATATACACCATCAGCAGCTTTATAAGCATAGCCTTTTTCAATCAGAATACTGACAAGATTAATAATTATTTCAATGTTTTCTGTAACCTTAGGGTGAATATCGGCATCGGATACATTTAAGCCGTGAGCATCTTTAAAATATTCCTTAATAGCATTTTCCGAAACATCCTCCGAGGTTTTCCCTGTTTCTGATGCTTTTCTAATTATTTTATCATCTACATCGGTAAAATTTTGAACATAGAGAACATTATAACCCCTATATTTTAGATATTTTCTTAGTGAGTCGAAAACACATATCTGCCTTGCGTTTCCAATATGAATAAGGTTATAAAACGTCGGACCGCAAGCGTAAATTTTTACCGTGTTCGCTGAAAGAATAAGCTCTTCCTTTTTCCTTGACATGGTGTTATAAATTCTCATATTAATAACCTTTCCTTTCGAGCCGATACACGTGAGTTTTCTCGTTTTGAGCGTGTATCGGCGGGCTTGTAACGTATAAAAAGCGAGCTTTTTATACGTTACAAGCTATTATTCCTCCAATAAGCTGTCAATTTTTTTATTTAATTCATCAATTCTTTCAAGCATACCCTCAATTTGCTGTGAAACAGGGTCTGGGAAGTTTATCTGGTCGAGGTCAGCATTAATTCTTACGCCGTCACGCTTAACTATTCGTGCCGGAACGCCGACTGCTGTACAGTTCGGCGGTACTTCCTTTAATACTACGGCGTTAGCTGCTATTTTCGAATTATCGCCCACTTTAAAAGGACCTAAAACTCTTGCTCCTGAGCCTACCATAACGTTGTCCCCAAGCGTAGGATGACGTTTTCCTGTATCTTTTCCAGTTCCGCCTAGTGTCACACCTTGATATATAGTGCAGTTATCGCCGATTTCTGCCGTTTCTCCTATTACTACTCCGCTGCCGTGGTCTATAAATAAACCCTTACCTATTTTTGCACCAGGGTGAATTTCTATTCCTGTTTTTTTTCTTGAATGTTGCGATATCATTCTCGCAATAAAAAAATGATTTTTGACATAAAACCAATGTGCTTTTCTATATGAACGTATTGCTTTGAAGCTTGGGTATAAAAAAACCACTTCCCAACTGCTTTTAACAGCAGGGTCACGTTCCTTTATCGACTCGATATCTTGCTTTATTCTGTCGAACATATTTCCTCCTTAATCAGCAGTAAATAAAAACCGCCTCCACATATAACTGCGAAGGCGGTTTTAACCACGGTTCCACTTCGATTTTCCTATTAGGCTTTTGTTCTTTAACGCAGAAATACGTGCAGGTATACTTTAAAGCATTTCCACCTGCCGACTAACAGCTGCACTTCATATTAAGAATTTTACCGAATTCACACCAACATCGGCTCTCTGAAAAAACACATTAATATTACTCTAACTGTATTCATCAAATTATAATTTGAAATCGTCTTTATTAATATCAATATATGAATAATCTAACATAAGTTTACAATAAAAGCAAGTATAATTTGACTTTTTGGAAACAATATGATAAAATCATTACAAAAGGAGGTTATTTTTATGCATAAACGTAAATTTGACCGTGAGGAAGAAAGACGCAAGGAAGAAGAAAAGTCAAGAGCCAGAACCAGACGAAACTGGATAATATGCATAGTTTCTCTTTCTCTCGCTGTTTTCTGTTATTTTTTTCTTGATGGTATAATCGCAAATCTTAAAATGCTTTAATCATTCTCATCGTCTAAATATATCGACTCAATAATCTCTCTTATCTCATCGACACCCTCACCTGTCATTGATGAAAATTCAATCATCTTTATGCTATCGGCACAGGGTATCTCTTTCATAAAGCCTTCTGAACGCTTAATGCGTTCAGATTTTTTTAATTTATCGGCTTTGGTCAGTACGATAACAAACGGAATTTCATTATCGATAAGGAAATTTATCATCATGATATCGTCGCTTGTAGGTGCATGGCGATAATCTATAAGCTGAAACACCAGCCCTAAATTTCTGTCATCGTTAAGGTATCCTTCAATTAAGCCGCTCCAACGTTCCTTCTCAGTTTTTGAAACCTTTGCATAGCCATATCCAGGTAAATCGGCAAAATAAATTTCATCTACTGTATAAAAATTTATTGTAACAGTTTTACCTGGCATTTGACTTACTCTTGCGAGAGATTTTCTGTTCAAGACCTTGTTTATTAGCGTTGATTTACCGACATTCGAACGTCCCGAAAAAGCTATTTCGAGCTTTTCAGATTTAGGAAGCTGCTTAAATAATCCGAACGATGTACTAAATTCTGCTTTGTTCCAATTAATTGCACCTGCCATTATACAGGGCTTGCTTCGGAGATAAGCTTAACACCACTTGCTTTAAGAATACTGATAGCCTTATCTGAATTATCAACTCTTGCGACAATATCGGCTTCGCCTTGATTTTTCCCCATTAATGAATACGAGTATTCAATATTAAGCTGATTATCTGTAAAGGTTTTTACGATGTTATATAGTGCGCCAAAATGGTCCTCAATCGTAAAGCCTATTACATCAGTAACATTTGCAGTAAAATTATTTTCTCTCAGTGCCTGGAGCGCTTTATCGGTATCGTTTACTATCAATCTTACAATACCAAAATCGGTTGTATCAGCAATTGAAAGCGCACGAATATCTATTTTTGCGTTGTTAAGAACCTCCATAATTGCACAGAGCCGTCCCGATTTGTTCTCGACAAATATTGATATCTGCTTTAACATATTACTTTTCTCCTTTTTCAAACTTATTCTTGATTTGTCTGTTGTCAATTACTCTTACAGCCTTACCCATTGAGCGTGCAAGTGTCTTAGGCTCAACTAGCTTTACCTTAATTCCGACACCTATTGCTGAATCTATGGCAGATTTTAGACCCTTAGCATATTTTTCCATACCACTGACATTATCGCTTAGCATATCATCTCTTGTTTCGATTTGGATTTCAAGGGTGTCTGCATTATTTACTCTATCAACCACTAAGAGATAATTTGTAGCCTTGCCGTCAAAAGAAAGAAGTGCAGATTCAATTTGTGACGGGAACACGTTTACACCTCTGATAATAAGCATATCATCAGTTCTTCCCTGTGGCTTCATCATTCTGACGAGGGTACGTCCGCATTCGCATTTATCATAGCAAAGTGAAGCAATATCACGGGTTCTGTATCGTATAAGCGGAAGTGCTTCCTTTGTAATACAGGTGAAAACTAGCTCTCCAACTTCACCTACTGGCAGAACCTCAAGTGTATCGGGATCGATAATCTCGGGTATAAAGTGGTCCTCGCAAATATGCATTCCGCATTGATATTCACATTCGCATGATACCGACGGACCTAAAATTTCAGATAAGCCGTAAATATCGTATGCCTTGATACCGAGACCTTTTTCGATTTGCTGACGCATTTCATCAGTCCAAGGCTCTGCGCCGAAAACTCCGGCTTTAAGCTTAAATTCTTCCTTCTTAATCCCCTGTTCTTCCATAAGCTCTATCAGGCTAATCGCATAAGAGGGAGTCATGCAAACAATCGATGAACCAAAATCACGGAACATTTCGAGTTGTCTTAGGCTGTTACCAGATGATGCGGGTATTGCAGTTGCTCCAAGCTTTTCGGCACCGTAATGCATTCCGAGACCACCAGTAAATAAACCATAACCATATGATACATGAACAAAATCGTTTCTAGAACCGCCTACCTCAACTAGTGAGCGCGCAGCACATTCGGACCAAATTTCTATGTCCTTCTCGGTATATCCAACCACAGTCTGTTTACCAGTTGTTCCTGATGAGGCGTGTATGCGAACAACATCGCTCATAGGAACAGCAAACATTCCGTAAGGATAATTTTCTCTTAAATCGTACTTCTCTGTGAACGGAAGCTTCTTTAAATCCTCAATACTAACGATGTCCTCAGGTTTTATGCCTGCCTCATCCATTTTCTTTTTATAAGGTGCGACATTGTCATACACCTTTCTGATTTGCTTTGAGAGACGGTACGATTGAAGCGACTCCAGCTCATGACGAGGAGCGCATTCAATTTCTTTCATGTAGTAGTCCATTGTCTTAATTTCCTTTTTTATTTTAAATTACGTCCTAACGCGAACGCTTTTTTATTAATTTCAAGTGCCTTTTGCGGAACACATTCCTCGAGAGCCTTAACCCATGCGCCTTCCTCTATGTCCAAAAGGTTTGATAGCACACCTATTAAAACGATATTAACAGCCCTAGAATTACCTGCCTCGTTTGCATAAGTCAGAGCATCAATAGCTTTTATGCTGATACCAAGTCTATCTAAATTTTTGAGTATATTTTCATTATATACAGTCGAGCCCGTTATTACGGGCATAGGTTCCAATTTTTGTGTATTAGTTATCAATGTCCCCGTGGGTTTTAAGAAGGCTGTCCATCTTGCTGCTTCCATTTGCTCGAAGGATATGATTATATCAGCTTCGCCCTTATCAATAACAGGTGAATTAACCTTTTCACCGTATTTTACATAAGTAACGACAGAACCGCCACGCTGGCTCATTCCGTGAACCTCGCTTACCTTGACATCAAAGCCCTTCGAAAGGAAAACATTCCCGAGAACACGGCTTGCAAGGAGTGTTCCTTGTCCACCAACTCCGACTAGCATAATTGATTTATTCATTTATTTTCTCCCTATCTTCAGTTCTTGTTTATTCCGCAATTGCACCGAACTTGCAAAGCTGTGTACACAAGCCACAGCCTACACAAAGTGTGTTATCAATTACTGCTTTGTTGTTCTTAAATGAAATAGCAGGACATCCTATTTTCATGCAGGCTTTACAGCTCTTGCATTTATCGTTTTCAACCTTGAAGGAAGACTTATGTACAACTGTTTTTAGGAGTGCGCAAGGCTTGCGGGCTATTATTACGCTGGGTTCAGCCGCTTCCAGTTCTTCTCTGATTGCTTTTTCAATTTCATCAAGATTATTTGGGTCAACTACTCTTACCCTTTTAATTCCAACCGCATGGCAAAGTGCTTCGAGATCCACCGAGCTTGCGGGATCGCCATATATATCCATTCCGTTTACGGGGTTATTTTGATGTCCTGTCATGCCTGTTATACTGTTGTCAAGGATTAACACCGTGGAATTGCTCCTGTTATATGCGATATTTACAAGACCTGTAATTCCGCTATGCATAAAGGTTGAGTCGCCTATAACGGCAACTGCCTTGTTTTCGTAGTCCTTTCTGCCTTTATTAAAGCCGTGTAGACCGCTAACAGACGCACCCATGCAAATTGTGGAATCCATCGCCGATAAAGGTGCTGCGGCACCTAGTGTATAACAGCCGATATCACCGCTCACCATTACACCAAGCTTTGACAGAATGTAAAACACACCTCTATGTGGACAGCCTGCGCAAAGTACGGGAGGACGATTAGGGATAGCCTCAGAAAATTCTGTATACTGAGCTTTACTTCCTAGCACCTTTTCTCTCAGATACGCCTGTGAAAATTCACCTATATTCGAAAATAATGACTTCCCTATTCCTTTAACGCCGATAGTTAAGCAGTGATTTTCAATTACTGGATCCAGCTCCTCAATAATATACAGCTTCTTTACTTTTTTAGAAAAGCTTTGAATAAGCTCTACTGGGAGTGGATTTACCATTCCTAGTTTTAAATAAGAAGCATCGTCGCCAAAGGCTTCCCTTGCATATTCGTAGGATATACCTGATGTTATAATACCGATTTCCTGTGAATGCATTTCGACTGAATTTATGTCTGTTTTTTCAGCAAATTCAATTAACTTTTGGGTTCTTTCTTCCACCAAAACGTGCTTCAATTTTGCAAATGCAGGCATCATTACGTATTTTTGTGTGTTCTTTTGGTACGGTGCCTTGTCTTTTTTTATTCTATCTTCTAGTTCAACATTGCTCTGCGAATGTGAAACCCTTGTCGATAATCTGACAATAACTGGGGTATCATATTTTTCAGAAATTTCATACGCAAGCTTTGTAAAATCCTTACACTCTTGTGAATTCGAAGGCTCCAGCATTGGTACCTTCGCGGCAATCGCATAATTTCTGGAATCCTGTTCATTTTGTGATGAATGCATACCTGGGTCATCTGCAACCTCGATAACAAAGCCACCGGTTACACCAGTATAAGATGCGGTAAAAAGCGGGTCTGCCGCCACATTTAATCCAACATGCTTCATTGCCGTAAACGAGCGGGCACCCGCAATGCTTGCACCAATCGCAACCTCACAGGCTACCTTTTCGTTTGGTGCCCATTCAGCGTAAATTTCGTCTTTATTATATGTAGATACACATTCGGTTATTTCTGTACTTGGGGTACCAGGATAACTCGATACAACCTCAACTCCAGCTTCGTATAAGCCTCTAGCAACCGCATGGTTGCCAAGTAGTAATTTTTTCATTTGCTTTTTCCTTTCCTCTTGACATTACCGTATAATTATAACATATTTCAATAAAAAAATCAAATATAAAATGATTCCGCAATTATGAAAATATAGGTTAATTTCAAATTGAAATTAATTGGTGTCTGTGCTATACTTAATACAAGGTTAAGCTTACCCTAAATAATTTTAAAGGAGTATCACATGGACATAGCTTATACAATAAATGAGGTCGCAATAATGACAGGCTTGACTACCAGAACTATACGAAATTATCTCAAATCAGGCTTAATAGATGGCGAGAAAGAAAATGGTGTATGGACATTTTCAAATGAGAGCTTTTGTAGTTTTCTGAACCACCCTACAATTAAGCCAAGCTTAAAGGCAAAAAGGAATTCCGCGGTTTATGATTTTCTTTTAGACGATAAGAAAAAGGTTAACAAAATCTGCTCTATACTTGATATGCGTGTTGACGACACGGAAGCGAATGAGATTTCAGAATTTTTTTGTAACGAAATAAACAGCAATGCTCTGTCAGAATTTTTATCTTTTAGCTTTGAAAAAAATGGCAGGAATGTTCGCATTATTCTAAGTGGTTCTGATGAAATAGTTATGGAGCTGCTGAGTAAATATTATAACTCATAATTTTCGCGAGTAAAAAAACTCACCCCTATTAACTTACGTTAACGGGGTGAATTTTTATAAGCGCATGGCACCTCGCTAAAGCAAGGTGCGGATGGGACTTGTGAACTCAAAAAAATAGCACCCCACTGTTCATGGGATGCATTTTTTGGTGCGAAGGATGGGACTTGTAACCCCAGTGGGTTCAAATCCCTATTCTCGCAAGCCAAAAAAATAACATCCCACTCACTTACGTTCATGGGATGCATTTTTTGGTGCGAAGGATGGGACTTGAACCCACATAAGATTTCTCCCACTACCACCTCAAGGTAGCGTGTCTGCCATTCC
>JAVBPL010000016.1:0-9224 GCA_031549645.1 Ruminiclostridium sp.
GGTATAAGAAGAAAAAGCAAGGTGCAGGAAAACATCGAGCGTTACAGTGTTCTCCGTGCTTATATGGCTGTTGACCGTGCTGATGTATGCATAATAATGATTGATGCCACCGAGGGCTTTACCGAGCAGGACAGCAAAATAGCAGGCTATGCTCATGAAAAGGGTAAAGCCAGTATTGTGGCTGTAAACAAATGGGATTTAATTGAAAAAAATGATAAGACAATGAACGAGTTTACGAAAAAGCTTCAGGTTGACTTTTCGTTTATGGCATATGTGCCCTTTGTATTTATTTCGGCAGAGACAGGGCAGCGTATCGATAAGCTTTTTGAGCTAATCAGATATACGAATGAGCAGAATTCAAGACGTATCTCGACAGGTAAGCTTAACGACCTGCTAGCCTATGCAACGGCTCGTGTTCAGCCGCCATCAGATAAGGGTAAACGCTTAAAGCTTTACTACATGACACAAGCCAGCACTAAGCCCCCAACCTTCGTAGTATTTTGCAACAGTGCAGAATTATTTCACTTTTCATATCAGCGTTATATAGAAAATCAAATCCGTGAGACCTTCGGGCTTGACGGTACTCCGGTTAATATTGTTGTTAGGGAGCGTGGAGAATAGTATGCTCATACTTTGTTTTATTATAATGATTGTTGTTCCTTATTTAATCTGCGGGGTTAATACCGCAATTATCGTTACGAAAATTAAATCGGGGCAGGATATTCGCACCATAGGTTCAAAAAGTGCAGGACTTACCAATACACTTAGAACGCAGGGTAAGCTTGCAGCGGTTTTTGTTCTTTTCGGTGATGTGCTAAAGGGCGTTTTGTCTGTGCTTTTAGTACGCTTTGCATTTATTTTGCTTGCTGGTATTGATACTGCCGATATGTCGAATGGACTTAATTTTATCGCTTATATAGCGGGGATTATGGGCTGTATCGGTCATGTGTTCCCGATTTATTACGGATTTAAGGGCGGCAAGGGAGTACTGGTTACTGTTGCGGCACTTTATACGATTGACTGGCTTTCGGCTTCCATTTTACTAGGTATCTTCCTAGTAATAGTAGCAATAACGAGATATGTTTCGCTAGGCTCGGTTATTGCGGCATCGCTGTATCCGCTTTGTGTGCTTATTATTAGCTTTATTCACGAGGACCCGTCGGCATGGATAAATTTTATCTGCGGCTTTTTCATTGCGGGAATTTTAGTGTTCATGCATAGGTCGAATATAAAAAGGCTTTTAAATAAAACTGAAAATAAGCTAGGACAAAAGGTGAAGAGCAATGGCTAAAATAACAGTATTAGGCTGCGGTTTTGGGACGGCATTATCGGTAATGTGGGATAAAAACGGTCACAAGATAACCGCCTGGACTAAGTTTCAAAACGAAATTGATGACATTCTTCGTGACGGCGAGCATAAAAGACTGCTCCCAGGCGTAATTGTACCACCCTCGATTGGTTTTACGACTGACATTAGCGTTGCGGGTGACTGCGATATACTGGTGTTCGCCATTCCATCGGCTTTTGTCAGAGAGGCTGCGGAAAAAGCGGTGCCTTATGTAAAAGAAAAAACTGTAATTATAAACGTCGGCAAGGGTTTTGAAGAAAGCACCAAAAAACGTCAGTCCGAGGTGTTAATTGAGCTATTTCCGAATAATCCTGTCGTGGTGCTAACAGGTCCCTGCCATGCAGAGGAGGTTGGCCGTGATATGCCGACAAGTGTGGTTTGTGCTTCGACGAAGAACTCGGCGGCGTTTTACATTCAAGAGACACTCCAGAATGATAGATTCAGAATTTATATTTCTGATGATGTTGCGGGCTGTGAGCTTGGCGGTGCTTTAAAGAACCCGATAGCTTTATGCTGCGGGATAGTCGAGGGTATGGGGCTGGGGGATAATACACTTGCGGCACTTATGACTAGGGGGCTTACCGAGATTACAAGGCTTGCGGTGGCGCTAGGGGCTAACTGGACGACATTTACGGGACTGTCTGGGCTTGGTGACCTTATTGTGACTTGCACCTCTACCCATTCGAGAAATCATCGTGCAGGGCTTTTAATCGGCAAGGGCATGCCTGCCGCTGATGCAATTGCTAAGGTTGGTACTGTCGAGGGTTATGCCTGTGCTAAAATTGCGCTTAGTATCGCAATGGAGCATAATGTTCCTGTGCCGATTATAGAGCAGCTTTGTGAAGTCTGTTTTGAGGGGAAAGAGCCTGTTAAGGCGCTCCATGCACTTATGAGTCGTCCGCAGAGAGAAGAAAAAGAGCATTACTGGAATTCGTAGAGAAGCTATAAATAAAAGAAATCAAGGTTATGCCGTTAAATTTGTAAATGTAAATTTTCGTTTTTAATGGAGGTATCATTATGAAACCCTTTATGAACAATGTTGATGATATAATGGATTTTTTAGATGAAAAAGTTGCCAGTGTTATATGGAATGAATTTTACGGCGAAAGGAAATTTCAGGCCCCATTTATTACACAAAATAAACTGCCGGATGAAAATTTAGTGGAGCTCATGAGTTTAGGGTATAATATAAAATCTGCTGTCGAATTTGGGTGTGGCGAAGGAAGAAATGCGATATACTTAGCAAAACAAGGCATCTCAGTAACTGCAATAGATATTTCTGACACGGCAATAGAAAATGCAAAAAATATTGCAAAACAACAAAATGTTATTATTGATTTTAAATGTGATGATATAATTAAAAATGGTATTAACGGCAAATATGATTTTATTTATGATTCAGGAATGCTTCATCATCTTCCGCCACATAGAAGAATCACTTATATCGAATTATTGAAAAAAACATTACAACCGAATGGTTACTTCGGCTTAACTTGCTTTGCATGGGGTGAAAGCTGTGCTGATGAAGTTAATGATTGGGACTTTTATAATCAAGGTTTTTGTGCAGGTGTTGCTTTCACTAAAGAAAGACTGATTGAGTTGTTTGAACCTTATTTTGATGTTACTGAGATAAGAAAGTATAAAAATGGTGTCCCTGACACAATACAAGGATTACAGTTCATGTGGACATGTTTATTCAAGAATAAATATATATGATAAGTTCCTTTGTAATAAACAACTTATTATTAATATTGTACTAGATACAATATAATTAAAAGAGGTGCGAAATATGATAATTATGTATGAAAAGAAAGCACTTAAGTTTCTCGCTAAAGCTGATAAGCCGCTTGTAGCAAATATAAGAAAGGCAATAGATGGATTAACGGAAACCCCACCTATGGGGGATATCAAACTTATGTCAGGTTATAAAGACGGTAGATATAGGTTAAGGGTTGGAAAATATCGGATAATTTATAAGTACGATACTGCGGGTAATCTATTGGTTCTTGTTGTAATGAATATAGGTTCTCGCGGAGACATTTACAAGGAGGGATAACAATGTCACCAAAATCACAGCAAATAGCAAGCATGATAGATATGCTGCCAGAGAACGAGCAACTTTTTGCATTTGAGCTGATAAAACGCCTTATAAAAGCATGGGACCCTGATTATACTAAGCTCACAGCCGACGAACGTCGAGAGCTTGAGGAAGTCGAAGCAAGCGGAGAGTATATAAGCGATCCTGAAATCGACTGGAATAATCTACAAAAATATGCAGACTAATAAAGGTAGTATAGCAAACAAGGGTATGAGTCGAAACTCATACCCTTATTATTTATCCAGCAGCCATATTCATATCAAGCGGATTTACAGAAAAATCATTGTTTCTGATTTCAAAATGCAGATGTGGACCAGTTGACATACCAGTATTCCCAACGTTTCCTATGATATCCCCCTGTCGGACTATATCATCTGTTCTAACCGCCAGAGAGTAAGTCTCGAGGTGTGCATAAAATGTTGTTATACCGCTACCATGGTCAATTATAATATAGTTTCCGTTTTCCTCGTCACAACCCACATATTTTACTGTACCAGCTGCTGCTGCGTAAACATCGGCACCTTCAATAACTCTTATATCAATGCCATTATGAAAAATTCCTGTCAACTCGTCGTATCCAAAGCCTTCGGTTAAATGCCAGTATTTGCTTTCTAATGGCCAAACTAAGCTGATGTCTAGCGGTAAGGCTTCTGGTGTATCAGTTTCAACAGCTTTATTGTTGCCCGGGATATAATAAACCGGTCTGATAAGGTTATCCACGGGGTTAATGCCGTCACCCCTGTCCTCATAAATGGTCTCGTCCTCGCCGTAATAAAAATACATCGCGTAATACTCAAGTCCGCTGACATTATAAGGCGCCACAAACATAATAATCTCCGCGTCACCGTTTATAAGCGCATCAAAATCTACTGAGTCAGTTCCGTCGGCTGCTGTATAATTATAATCGTCTTTACAGCCTATATCAAATCTGAGTAAATCTCTGCCGTCTAAGCTTGAAAGAACATTAACAGGTTTTGCTCCAGTTAAGCTTGTTAGCTCATCTACTGTCATTTCGGCTGAAATATTTTCAGTTAAAAACTTTATTTTCTCAGTAACAATTATGCTTTGGTTTTTGTCTTCGGCTTTATCAGATTTGTGACTTACCGAATCATCTTCAAAATAAATTGTGCTATCCTTAACGTTGCCGTAAATATCTGGCGAAATCATTAAAACAGCTTTAATATCGCCGTTCTTAAGCCCGTCATAATCCACATCATGATTATTTTCGTTCTTTATATAATAATAACCGTTTTTTGCGAGTATATCAAATCTGAATAAATCGATGCTGTCAGTTTCTGAATTTACTTTAATAGGTGTGACACCAATAATTTCCGTAACCTCGGCTATTGTCATTCCGACTGAAATATTACCATTTATATAACCAACAAGCTCAGGGAGGTTCATGTTTTTATTAATCTTCAAAGCACGTCTCGGGTATATGGTTGCTCGAGTATATGAAGCTGGTACCTCGCTGCTTTTTTTGAATACAGAGCCTGTATCAGTCGCTCCGACATTTTCACCCAGATAAGTAAAGGTATCACCGCTTAAGGTCATTTGGAAGCCCGTTACCTTATCGTTATAAAAATCACTGTCGCTTACCGTAAAGCTATAATTATCACCGTCCACCTCATAAGTGCCGAATACCCTGCCCATAGAGTCTAGCGTATTAAACAGCATCATAAAGCTGCCATTCTTACTAAGTCTTAAAACAGGTAAATAATTTTCGTCATCGACTGCATCTGAATTACTGATAAAATAACTGTCAGCTTCATCAACAATAGACTCGATGTAGGGTGTGGGTTTGCCGAAATCAAGGCTCTTGCTTCTATTATCGCCGTTTATTTGGCTTTTGAAATTAACGGTAAAGACATAATTTCCGTTCCATGGTGTGTCTATTAAAAACCCTATATCAAAAAACTTCGTCTCACCTGCGTTTAAAAGTAAAGCATCAGAGCTTATTTCAGGCATTAAATCTGCTGTTGCAAATGTAGCCTCGTGGGAGTCATTAACAAGATATTCTAATTGCACTACTGTATAAATGTAAATTGGAAAGCTGTTATTATTTGTAACCTCAAACGAAACCGATTTTGTTTTGTCGTCGAAAATACTGGGTCCTTTAATTACATCGATTAGGCTTAGGTAGTCTACGGCAAATTCTGGGTCGTTTGGGCTATTGTCGGATAAGCTTAACGAGTAAACATATTCGGCGCTAAGTCCGCCGTACTCTGAAAACGACATCATAATCGTTTCGTCAGAGCCTGCGAAAACAGTAATTTCGTTTTCTGATTGGTTAGGCGAAGCTAACGGAACCTCGCCCCAAAAAGTATCGTCATTGGCTCTATACAGCCTAATCTCGCTCTGCTTAAAGGACACAGGGGAATTTGTGCTATTTTTTACTGTAAAGCTCATAGAGTCGGTTTCGGCGTTATACTCACCATTAGCATAAAAGCTCACCGCACCCTCTTCATAAACATAACCTGGGCTAAGGTCGTCGTCGGGTGCTTTGTTTCCGAGAAAATAGAAGCCGATGCTTGCCGCCAGCACAAATACGCAAATTGCCGCACTCATTGGCAAAAGCCATGTCCACTTTACTTTTCTTTCTTCACTTCTCGTTATATTATATAATTTGCTTTTTAGTTCATTGGGTGCTTCGATTTTTTCCATAAGGGATTTATAATTATTCATTTAAATACTCCTCCTCTACTAAATATTCTTTTAACTTAGCTCGTGCACGTTTTAACTGTGTGTTAACTGTGTTTTTATTGCCACCGAGCATTTCGGCAATCTCGACACTTTTGTAACCCTCGTAATAATGCAGATATAACACTGTTCTGTATTTTTTAGGCAGCTTATTAAGTTCTGATAATAGCTCGTTATTGCTATCTGTAAAAGCCATACCATATATATCCTCAAGGCTTGTGCGCCGCTGAAACCATGCGCTTTTCCAAATATCCCGACAGCGGTTTACAGTTACACGAATGAGCCAGGCCTTTAAATGCTCGTGAGTTGAAAACGCCCCGTTATATTTAAGCAGCCTTAAGAACACATCTTGTACAACATCCTCGGCATCCTCGCGGTTCTTCATATTTTGAACCGCAATTCGCCAAATCATGTCGGTGTATGTATCTATTACATTATCCATGCCGATATTATCGTTCGCGACCGATAAAGTTTTCATTCTTTTGATTTCTCCGATTTATTAAAGTTTAACTTCTGATAGTAATACGAGAGAGCTTGTTATTATATTTCAATGATACAAAAAAATCTATTTAATTTCAAGCTAAAGTTATTAACTTTTCTGTCGATGTTACTTACGAGAAGTATTGGCAGATTTCGAAAAACCAAAAACGAAAAGGGGGATAGTATGGGCGGAATGGTAGTTCAGAACAATTTAATGGCTCTGAACGCATGCAATCGCATGAAAACAAACATGGCAGGAATACAAAAATCGTCCGAAAGACTAGCCTCCGGGTATAAAATAAATCGTGCCGCAGATAATGCGGCAGGCCTTGCCATATCTGAAAAAATGAGAGCACAAATTCGAGGTCTCGATCAAGCTGTTAGGAATGCAAACGACGGCATCAGCCTTATTCAAACAGCCGAGGGCGCACTCGGCGAGTCCCATTCTATCTTGCAAAGGATACGGGAGCTTGCGGTGCAGTCCGCGAACGGAACCTATCAGCAAATGGACCGAGATGCCATGCAGCTAGAGGTAGATGCGCTTGTTGAGGAGCTCAACAGGATTTCAGGAGCAACCGAATTTAATGGGAAAAAGCTGCTTAATGGCTCACTCTCTGGCAATAATGCTACAACTGAGGGTGATTATGGTGCGAGATACGGCTCGCTTGCGACTACTGGAGCACTCGCAGGTTCTGTTTTAACATCTGATATTGATGGGGTAAGTGTACTCTTTACCACAGGCGCATCGGGTAAAGGCGGCGAAAATGCAAGCTGGGATGCAAACGGCAAAAGCCTTACTATAAATCTAAACTCGGGTACCACCTACACGCAGTCGCAGATTAATTCTTTAATAAAGAATGCGAATATCCAAAAAACTAGCCAAGCGGCGGCTGTACCAGATGTTACACTAACACTAGGAGCAGGGGTATTTGTCGGTGCTAATGACAATACCTTTACGGGTGCAGGAGCGACCAAGGCGGGTGTCCGAGCCACTTCGAACAGTGACTCCAGCGGCAACTTAACAAAATATCTTTTAGGAAGCTCGGGTACGGAGGGCTATGCAGACGGCATTAAGCTTACCTCAAACGAATACGGAGCCGATACTAGGGAGTTTACGATAGCTACTGATACCGCAAAAGGCAAGGAATATATAGAAGCTTCGGTTTCTGAAACCAACCCAAATCTCAAAAACGGTAAGTATACTATTCACTTAGCCACAGGTACAGAGTATACTGAAAAAGATATTGAAAATATAATGCTTAGAGCAGGACTAAGCTACGATGTTTCGCTCACAGATAAATTTTCACCTGACGGCGATGTGAAGTTCTACTCTAATAATAGTATAAAAGGGACTGATGCTCTGACCTTAAAAATGGGCGACACCTCAAGCAGCGGTGCAGTCGGGGCAGGCGTAGGAAAAGCCTCATCAGCAAAAGAAAACACCGAAACAGGCATCACCTTACAAATCGGTGCAAATAATTCCCCTGAGCAAAGGGTTACCTTAAATATAAATAATATGTCGGCTGCCGCTATCGGGGTAGGAGACATAAGCGTGAAAACGAGAGAGGGTGCAAATGAAGCAATCGCCATGCTTGACGGAGCTATTAAGGCCGTATCATTCCAACGAGCAGGCTTAGGTGCAATGCATAATAGGCTTGAGTATACTATAAATAACCTCACCACAACGTCAGAAAATCTGACAGCCGCCGAGTCGCAGATTAGAGACACTGATATGGCTAAGGAAATGATAGAGTATACCAAATATAATATACTGTTTCAAGCTTCTCAAGCAATGCTTGCACAGGCTATGCAGGCACCGAAGGATATATTAAAGCTATTAGGATAGTGATAAATAAAATAAAGGGGTTGGCATCTAAGACACCTCGGGACCTACCATTATTGAAGGGTTTCGGGCTGTTATAGATGCCAGCCCCTACTTTTTTATTTTACCCCTATCGGCGGGTGAAAATTTATCTTTAGCTTATTTTAGCATTTTAATGTAGAAAAGAGGCTCGAAAAAAGTACCACGATTATGCATAATGCACAAATTTGCATTTTTTGATGCAAAAAGGCTAAAGTCGATTTTCGAAAAGCTAAAGTGGGTTTAATTTTCAGTCGATAATATATGTGAGGGTTTTGAAAACCTTCAGTTCTCGAAAAGGATTTTGAGAGCTCGTAAATCAAGGAGGAAATAATCATGGCTGGTATGGTAGTACAACACAATCTTAATTCTATAAATGCATGTAATAAAATGAACATTAATGTTTTAGGCTCAAAAAAGGCAACTGAAAAATTGTCTTCCGGTTATGCAATTAACCGTGCGTCCGACAACGCAGCAGGTCTTGCTATATCTGAAAAGATGAGAGCACAGACTAGAGGCTTAAAGCAAGCTATAAATAACTCTAATGACGGTATTAGCTTAATACAGACAGCAGAGGGCGGACTTAACGAAACACACGCTATACTTCAAAGAATGAGAGAATTAGCAGTACAGTCCGCAAACGGTACTTATCAGCAGGAGGACCGTGACGCAATGCAGCTCGAGGTTGATGCGTTAAAATCTGAAATCGACCGTATTGCTGAATGAACACAATTTAA
>JAVBPL010000022.1:0-82962 GCA_031549645.1 Ruminiclostridium sp.
TTGCATAGTTTTTTTACCTTAAAAAGTAAATTTTATTTAATTTAAAAATTACATATGTAAAACATATACAAAAAAAGGTTAATATCAAATTTTAACATATTTTAACAATATCAGAACTTATGTTTTACTTCAAAAATTAAAAGCCAAATAGTTCTAATCCACTTGTTGTACCGCATAAAAACATAAAAATATATATCAAAACGGGATATAAAAAAAGGTTCGATATAGTGTTTATTCAATATAAAAAATTTTTTAGTCAGGATCCCGGAAAATTAAAGCTGCAACGGGAGGGTGTTGTTTTTTTATAAAAAAACTATTGACAAAACAATTTTTTAGTGGTATTATACGTAAACGTTGGTTTAAATTTTAATTTATACAATATAAACATGGAAACTGGTATAAATTGAAGGTTGGATGTAAAATTACAAATTAATATTGCTTTTAAAAAGTTAATCTGTGCCCGTAGCTCAGCTGGATAGAGTATTTGGCTACGAACCAAAGGGTCGGGGGTTCGAATCCCTCACAGCGTGCCAATTTCGCTCTCGGGGCGAAGCAATTTTTGCCCCGAGGGCAAAGTTAACCCATGATTACACCTGGTTTTACGACTGGGTGTGATTTTCTTTTTTTGGCTCTAATCTAACAATCTAACATTTTCCGTTAGATTTGGTATATTTTACAAATAAATCAATGTTTTTGATTTTTGTATATACATTCAAAATCATCTAACATCAATCTAACATCAGAAAATCGTGCGTGTAGCGCCAAGCAAAGAAACTAGTGTGTTTGCTGGATAATATAAAATATTGGCACGAAAGCTTAAACAAAGACTTTGAGCATACACAATACTACCGTGAATTTTAAATTATTATTTTTACCAGTGCCGATGGTAAGGCGTTAATACTGGGTCTCATCAAATATTATTATAAGAGAAAACTTGAAAGTTACACAAAACCCCTTGATATTTATGACTTGTATTTTAGATTTCATAATACCATAAAGCAAATAAATGAGCTTGCAGTTGCTGATAAACCCTTAGCTAAATATGATAATCTGGTTGAAAGGGTTATTACAATACTGGATAAAGCAGGATTATCAAAGAATGATAAGCTGGATGTTTTATTTAGCTGTCAGAAAATACTTGATAATAATTGATAAAGCGGCCTGTAATAGGCTGCTTTAATTTTTGTTCATATTGTAATTTTGGGGGTTATGTGGTAGAATAAATTAGAGGTTTGATAAATCGATAATCGTAGGGCTTTGCCTCATGATTTCAACATAACAGTTTATCTTGACGGAGGTTTGATAATGAGACTATTCCATGTTAGCGAGGAAGAAAATATTGAAATTTTTATCCCGCGTATTCCATATCGAGAAGATATGGATAAATCAAAAGGTTTGGTTTGGGCTTTGACTGAAGAACATCTCCCACAATTTTTAACTCCACGTGAATGCCCACGAGTAACATATCGCATAATCGATTCAACAACACAAGATGATATTGATAAGTTTTTTTCATCGGATGCGCGCTACTGTATAACTATTGAGCATGGCTGGTATAAATCTATGGCGAACACTTCTCTATATGTATATGAGTTCGATGTATCAAATTTTTACTTTGACGATCGAGCAGGATTTTATGTAAGTGATAGAACAGAAAAATTTATTTCAAAGGTGCAATATAATGATTTATTTGATGAGCTATTCAAAAGAAATGTGGAAATCAGAATGATACGTAATTTATGGGATTTGGCAGATGATATCAAAAATTCCACCTTGAAATATTCGATTTGTGATATGGCAAACGCATTGCCACGAGAATAGATCACTAGATCAAATCGGATTAAACAATATTATTGCAGAAACGGAAAAAGATAATATAGCCTCACAAAGAGTCATTGAAAAATACGGCTTCAAGGTATATAAAGAAACCGACGATTGTTTGTGGTGGAGAATATGAGGTATGTATGCATCTAGGTTCTATATATTTAATAGTAAATGATTTTGAAAAGTCAATTTCTTTTTATGAAAAACTCCTTGAAATACCTGTTACAAGTAAAAATATGAATAGATTTGCTCAATTTGCATTTGAAGGTCATAATATCTCAATCATGAATGGTCATTTCGATACAGATCACCCTGATAAGGTTATTCATAAAGGTGATTATACCGATTCGTTTGACAACTTGAAAGATATTGCACTTGCACCGAACACACATAAGTTCGTTTTAAACTTCTGGGTTGAGGATTTAAGAAGTGAGTATGACAGGTTAAAAAGCTTAGGTGTTTTTGAAAATCTTACTAAAATCAAATATGTTTATAATGTCAGCACGTATTTTTATTTCCAACTGACTGACCCAGATGATAATGTTATAGAGGTAACAGGCGGATATGTTCCCGATGATGGGGAGTTTGAAAAAGCTTAAAAAACTGGAAAGGTGGATATGTCAACATGATAGAATACCGAAAAGCACAAATAAGTGATATTGAGGATTTACTTCGGGTGCGAATAGATTTTCTTTATGATGCGAAAAACATTACGACACTAGAGGAAGAAAATGTCATCAGAAAATCCAATGAGGAATTTTTAAAAGAAGTTCTGACTGACGGAAGCTTCATACAATGGCTTGCTCTTGATAACGAAAAGATTGTCGCTACAAGCAGCGTATCATTTTACAGGTTACCGCCGAACAGAAGCTCGCCTACCGGAAAAACAGCATATATTGGAAATATGTTTACATATCCCGAATATAGGAAAAAGGGTATTGCAACAAGACTGTTTACATTAATTTTAGATGAAGTAAAAAATCATGGTTGCAAAAAGATATTGTTAAACGCTACTGATATGGGCAGACCAATATATGAGAAATTTGGATTTAAGAATACCGTAGATGATATGGTTTTTTATATAGAATAGGAAATGAAATGGCTAAAAGTATATTTAAGGAAAAAGAGACCCAGCCCGCAACCGAAATGCTCCATGAAGCTCTGGGTGACAAAAAAACATTGTGGGATAACATAATAAAGCAACATGAAGATCTGTATGGAAGTAACTCATGTATATGGAAATATTACGGTAAGCCATGGGGCTGGACGTTTTGATGATGCGGTTCTAAATTTTTTTGGTTCTGGATTTTTTTAGTGTAATTAAAATAACCTCGCAAATCAAACCAATACTTTACTTGCAGCCAAATAGGGCAACGCTGGAGAGCGACCCAACGTAAGCTGTAATTTATAGCACCATATATTTTCTTTAAATCCGCACAAATGATTTTTCTTTCTTTGTATGACACATATTTCACGGAATTGCGAATTCGATGAACAATATAAAGTTGGTTTTTCGTTTTAGGAAAAGTCGCCTTTATGGCTTGCAAAAAGCCTCTTGAGGTTATCATGACAGGCTATGAAAATATCAGATACACCGCGATTTTTTAAGTCTATAGCCCCCATTTATTATGGCAATTATTGACAATTACACGAAGGAGTATTCAGACTAGAAACGGCAGCTTAGTAGCTTCGCTACCATTGCTGCCGTTAAATATCATTTCTCGGATTTTACCCCAACTATTGACAAAGAGCCTTTATTTACAATCAAAAAGCCATATCAAGCTTCGAAATGGAGTTGATACGGCTTTATTCTTTACTATTTTACGATTTAGTTTACTGCCAAGGGTTGTAAATATAAATTACTGGGCTCTTTTCAAATTCTCTATCTCAAGCTTATTAATTCTAACCTCGTGATTATCAATTTTCTCAGAATTTATTTTGTTTAAATCACGATTAAGCGAGTACCCATCAAATAATGCGTTGACTTTCGGAAGCAATTCATTCTCAAGTAAAACAACGGCTTCGTGTGTATTCTCGCCCTGCTCTTTTACTTCCCTTAATTCTTTTTGCACATCGGTCATTTGGCTTTGCAAGCCATTTATTTGGTTTCCCATACCATTTATTTGGTTTTGTAAGCCCTGTATAGCGGCTAAAATCTGTTGGTTTTCTGTCATTGCTATAATCCCCCCATAATAAATATATAATTGGATTTTTAATCATCACAAGTATACACCAAAAACTGAAGTTTGTCAAACAAGATTTAGTTTATATATTTAAATTAATCTGTAACGAGTTGCTTTAAATCTTGTTTTGCAAAATTTTTTTATCAAAGCACTTGACATTTGTTCTATATAGTATTATACTGTTTAGTATAAAGGTGGTGACTGTACTGGTAAAAAAAACAAACGGTGGATTTCTTATAAGTCAAATTAAGCAAATACAAGGCAGGGTATTTGAAAAAATGCTTGTAGAGTATGGTATAAACCAATTTAATGGCGCACAGGGGCGTATTCTTTTTGTACTGTGGGAGAATGATAACATACCGATAAGCGAGCTGTCAGAAAAAACCGGACTTGCTAAAACAACGCTCACAGGCATGCTAGACAGATTGGAGGGGTCAGGTCATATTCAAAGAATTCACGATACAGATAATCGTAGGATTATCAGAATTAAGTTAACCGAAACTGCTAAAAATCTTGAAAGCAGTTACAACGAAGTATCGGCAAAAATGAATGAAGTTTTTTACGAGGGATTTGATGATAATGAAATACTCACTTTCGAAAATAGTCTTAGGAAGGTGCTTAAAAATCTTACAAAAAAGGAGAATAATCATGAATAACGCTATTAAATCTGAAATTCGTGCATTACGAAATAACGCACATGTCGCTTATATCTGTTCCGTTGACGAGAATGGCTTTCCGCAAACAAAGGGTATGCTTGTCCTTGAACACGATGATATGAAAACGCAGTATTTTTCTACAAACACAAGCTCAAAGCGTGTAGGGCAATTTCTAAAAAATCCCAAAGCATCGGTTTATTATTCTGATGAAACAGTTAACAAGTATAAAGGTGCTTTGTTTACAGGCTTAATGGAGGTTTGCACCGACCATGAAACAAAGGCATTTTTATGGTGTGAGGGTGATGAAATATATTATCCAAAGGGTATTGATGATGACGATTATTGCGTGTATAAATTCACTGCCGAAAAGGTTAATTATTATCATGGGCTTAACAATGTGACCTTGCCTATTGATGAGTTATAATGTTGTCACACCCATTTTGGTACAAGCTCCTCCCAGCGGAAAATAAATTCAAGCTAAAACAACGCTAGGAGCAAATCCTAGCGTTGTTTTGTTTTAAGCGGTCTATTTTAGCTTAAACTGCATAATTAAGTCGTTTAGAATAACCGATTGTCCTCGCATTTCTTCCGATGCGGCAGCACTTTCTTCTGCTGTTGCACTGTTTTGCTGTACTACCTTTGCCACCTGTTCTATGCCTGTATTAATCTGAGATATTCCTTGCGCCTGCTCATTTGAGGCTTCGGCTATTTCTTCGACAAGCTTGGTGCTTTCGTTTATGCCTGAAACAATATGACTTAGCGAGTTCGATGTATCGGTTGCTATTTTCGCACCCAGCTCTGCCTTTTCAATAGAGTTTGCAATTAGTCCGCTTGTGTTTTTTGCGGCCTCTGCACTCTTTGAGGCAAGGTTGCGAACCTCGTCAGCAACAACCGCAAAGCCTTTCCCCGCCTCGCCTGCACGAGCTGCCTCAACTGCGGCATTTAATGCTAGAATATTAGTTTGGAAGGCTATATCGTCTATTACCTTAATTACCTTGCCAATGTTTTGGCTGGCTTCAGATATTTCCCGAACCGCGTTCATCATTTGGTCCATTTGGGAGGCACCTGTTTGTGCATTGTTTCTTATGGTTGATGAAAGCTCAGCCGTCTTCTTTGCTTTTTCGGTGTTACGCTCGGTCTGCATTGCTATTTCGCCGATTGAGCTTGAAAGCTGTTCAATCGCGGCTGCCTGTTCAGTCGAGCCTTCAGATAAGTTCTGACTGCTGTCGGCAATTTCACGAGAGCCACTTGATACATGACCTGTGGCTTCACGGATTTTTTGCATGGTGTCATTATAAGAGTCAATCAACGTATTTATCGCTATATTCATGGAGTCATTTTCGGCACGGAGCATGATATTTTCGCTAAAGTCCCCATGTGCCAGCCTTTGAAGTAGACTCGCTTGCAGCTTGATACCATCAATCATCTCACGAAATGCCTTTGCAAGCACTCCTACCTCGTCATTCGAATTAGAGTCAACATCAACGTCAACATTTCCCTTTGCAATTTCGGTAGCTTTACCCGCAAGAACACCTATAAGCTTAATCTTTTTATTTATACTAAGAAGGCTTGCTGTTGTGAAGGTTAAGAGAACCACAAGAACCCCCACCGAGGTCCAGGTAGTTATCGCCGAAAGGTTACGATAGAAAATCTGATAGTCGCTGATAACAGTGTTAAGCTCGGTTTGGAACTCCGCCATTACAGCGATAATCTTAGCCTTCTGATTTTCATAATCGGCACCGAACATAATCTCTCGCGCTTTTTCAAGTTCGCCCGCAGAAACAGCATCAAACGCCTCGGTCTCAAGGTCAGCTAGTGCGGTAGATAACGTTAACGCATTATTTATCAGCTCTAAAACACGGTTTAAATCAATATCGGAATGCTCAGAATTAAACTTCTCGATAATAGCCATGTTTTTTTCTTCGTTTTTGTCTACCTCTACCTCATTCATGTATTTATCATAATATTTTTTTTCGCCATACTGGACATAGGAACGCGCCTGACTTGTGAGTAAGTCATCAGCACTTTGAAAATCTATGCCTGCCTGCTTAAGCATTGCTTGGTCAAGTGATGCCTGACGCTCAAACCTAATTGAAAAAACCATTGCAAACACCGAAACTACCACAACAGCAAAAATACCGATAATTATTCCGAGAATTGTACTAACCTTCATTACACTACCTTTCCTTCCAATAAACATGCACTCATAATAGCATAATAGCATATAGGTGCGTTTAAACTATTAAGTTTTTATTAACAATTTATTAATTATCCACTATATACTATTAATATATAAGTTTACTTTGTTTATTTCGTAGGAATTGTATTACACTTTGCTGTTTTAGTACTATACCCTATCAATAATAGCCATAGCTGTTTTTATTCCGTCGACAGCGGCAGAAATTATACCACCCGCATAGCCCGCACCCTCTCCGCATGGATATAAACCCTTTTTCCCAAAGGCTTCGAGGCTCTCGGGGTTCCTTTCTATTCTGACTGGCGAGGAGCTGCGTGTTTCTGGACCTGTCAACACCGAATATGGGGCATCGAAGCCCTTGATTTTACGCCCGAACATGGGTATGGCTTCTCTAAGTGCCTCTGAAACGAATTTCGGTAAATATTCATCTGGCGGCACATAGCCAGTCCCAGGCGTATAACTCGGCAATACCTTCCCGAAGCCTTCTGAAATTTTACGTTCGAGAAAGTCACCAGTCAAAAACGCAGGCGCATTATAATTATTACCGCCAGAAACAAAGGCTGCCTGCTCTATCCTTCTTTGAAAATCTATACCCGAAAGCGCATGAGGCTGTGGAAAATCCTCGGGTGTCACCGAGACTAACAGGGCGCTGTTCGAATTCACATTGTCTCTTTTATAATAGCTCATGCCGTTTGTTACAACCGAAAATTTCTCTGACGCACTAGCCACAACATAACCGCCAGGACACATACAGAAGGTATACACACCCCGCCCCGACGAAGTTCTCACCGAAAGCTTGTAATCGGCGGCGGGTAATACTTCACGATAATCCCCGTATAACGCCCTATTAATTTCCTCCGCAACATGCTCAATTCTGACACCTACCGAGAAGGCCTTGCCGCTCATTATAATCCCTTTTGCGTAAAGGCTAGTGACTGTATCCCGTGCCGAATGGCCAATTGCAAGAACTATATCTTCGGTTACAAGCTCGTGTTTTCCTTCATTATTTTCATACACCGCCACGGTAACCTGATTATCCTTGTTAAAGCTTATATCCGTAAGTCTGGCACCGAAAATTATTTCCCCACCACAATTTATTATTTCCCTGCGAATATTCTTGACAGTTTCTGAAAGCTTATCGGTGCCGATATGGGGCTTGGCATCGTATAAAATCGCCTCGGGTGCACCATGACGGACAAGCTCAGTCAAGATAAAGCTGGTGTACTGGCTTTTAATCCCCGTCGTTAGCTTGCCATCGGAAAAAGTTCCAGCACCGCCCTCGCCGAACTGCACATTGCTTTTCGGGTTAAAAATGCCCTTCTGCCAGAACTCACCGACATCTTTTTTTCGTGTATCGACGTCATACCCTCTTTCAAGGATAATAGGCTCCATGCCCGCTCTCGCCAGGACATAAGCCGCAAAAATACCTGCAGGTCCGAAGCCAGCCACAACAGGACGGCTCTTTTTATTAACCCTTCGTATCTGAATGTTCTTCGTAGGTATGTATTTTTCCACATCTTTTATTTTTAGAAAAATATTCTCATTTCCGCAGATACTGGCATAAGCCGAAACAGTGAAATGCATTTTTTCTTTTCGGGCATCTAACGACTTTTTTATCAATCCGATTTCTGAAATCTTATCAATCCCGATTTTAAGTCTTGCGGAAGCAGCTTTTAAAACTGCATTATTTTGATTTTCATTCATATCCTCGATGGATATGAAAAGATTATTTATTTTAAGCATATTTTTCCTTGCTTTTTTAATGAATTTACTGCATCTTCTGCGGCTATTTCAGCACTCGCCCATGCCCAGGCAAGATTGTAACCGCCGCAGTCACCATATACATTTACGGCTTCGCCGATTATATATAAGTCCTTGTGCTTTTTTGAGGACAACGAGGGAGTTAAATCCTCCATCTTCACTCCTCCGCCAGTGATTTGTGCGGATTGCCATAAAGCATTAGGTATATCGCTTCTCGAATATCGCCTTATCGGAAATTCCCAGCTTTTGATGAACCTTGCGAGTTTTTCCGCTTCATTGGCGGAGTTTATCCCAGACTGCTTTATTATAACCTCGCCTATTCTTTTCGGGAGCAGCCCCGATAATAAATCCCCGAGTGGTTGATTTTGTCTTGATTTTGCTGTGTTCTTGATAAATCTATTGAGACAATTTATATCCATATCGGGTGCAAGGTCTAAGCTAAACGTCAGCCTGCCGTCATTATTATTTCCGCCAGAAATAAACGCCAACCTCGAAAGATTGAACACCGCAATTCCTGAAAGCGTATCCTCTCCGAACTGCACCTCGCCTAACTCCTCCGCCGCAAGCCTATCGTCAATATACGCCTTAACGTTTGCCCGTACTCTAAGCCCTTTAAGAGAACGCACCATCTTACTGTCGGTATAAACAGGGCATAACGCTGGGAAAAGTGGTGAAGCTTTTATGTTCAGCTTTTCAAGCATCGTAAAGCCGTAGCCATCGCTTCCAGTCGATGGTTGAGATTTGCCGCCCGTTGCAAGGATTACCCTCCGAGCCGTAACAATACCGTTTTCAGGCTCTGACGGGTGGATTATGAACCCCTCCATAACCGACTCCAGCCTTGCCGTCGAAAATTCTGTTTTAAGTATAACACCCTCGTTTTCGATACCGAAACGTAGTGCATCAACCACACTCGCCGCTGCGTTTGAATACGGGTAGGTTCGCCCCTCATTATCAGTACGGCAGCGTAAACCGAGAGATGCAAAAAAGTCTTCAGTCGGTACTGCACGCGAAAACACATCTAGTGCCAGCTCAGGCTCGCCATAATAGTGTACATTCTCGTCATACAGAGGATAATGCGAAAGATTACAACGTCCGTTCCCCGTGGCAAGCAGCTTCTTACCTACTCTTGCACCCTGTTCGATAAGCATAACTGAATAATCACCACGACACATTCTTTTACAGTGAATAGCCGCCGCAAGCCCTGCTGCGCCTCCGCCTATAACTGCAATATCCGTATAAATTTTATCCATTAAACCACCTCGGATTTAGAAATAAATTCATTGCAATAATTACTTATTAAAGTGAAATCGTCATATTCGTATGCTGTAAATATTTTACCTATCACATCACCAGCTTCGCCGAGGTTTTTGATGTCGAGCTTCTTGAGATTCTTAATAATATCCTCGACGGCATCAAGATTGAACTCATCTATGCTTTCTGTTAGAGCCTGACATATTGCCGTCACATCAACAGATTTACTTTGGAATATTTCGTCAAGCTGCCCTGCAAGTGTTATTAATCTGTCGAGGAAGCTGTCATAATATTCATCTATTGTATCAGCATCTTCTGCTCTTGCCGCCATTTCCATAATTCGGGCGATTTCAGAAAGCCGTGCTGCTCCTATATTAAGCAACGCGCTTTTTGCCGCATGAATTTCGATACAAAAATTACTAAAATCTTCTGCCGATTTAAAGCTTCGAAGTTTTTCAATTCTTTGATTAGTTGTTTCGTGGAAGGCACGAAGCACCTCCTCGTAAATCTCAAGGTCACCGCCTAATAGCTCAAGTGCAGAGCTTAAGCCAATTTCGTTGATACCCTCGACCTTAACGGTAAATTCGGTTTTCTTAACAATAGGTTCAACGTTGATGTTTTCTGGTTTTTTCTGTTGTAATTCGACAGGAAGATAGGTTCGTAGCATCTCGGTAAGCTGTTCAATAATAATGGGCTTTGGTAAAAAGTCGTCCATACCGTTCTTTATAAACATTTCCCTCACACCCTGAATAGCATTTGCTGTAAGTGCAATTATTGGCAGGGTTTCACCGAGCGCACGGATTGCCTTTGTGGTATCCACACCATCCATATCGGGCATCATGTGGTCCATGAAAATCAAGTCGTATTTATTTGACTTTATTCTAGCAAGTGCCTCCATGCCGCTTTCACAGCAATCAGATTCAACACCATACATTCTTAGGAGCGACAATGCCACCACAAGATTTACCTTATTATCATCGACTACGAGGATTTTAGCATCGGGCACCCACAGGTCCATAAACTCCGCATCTCGCTTTAGCTGCTGTTCATTAATCTGGGCGAACTCGTTATTAAGCATCTTGGCAAGCACCGTGATATTAAGCGGCTTAAAAGTCGAATATATATCAGGCTTCTTGGTCTGGTCGTCAAAAGTATCTGCAATATTTTTCATTGTGATAAAAACAGTGTTCGGAAATTTATCCTTGCTTTCATCTACCGAGCGGTAGCCAAGTGCATCATCGAAGAACACATGGGTATATTTTTTCGTTTTAAGTGCTTCCTCAAAGCAGTTCTTACTGCGGCAGGTGTCGCACGGTATACTTAGGTCGAGACACATTTCGTGTATAGCCTCGGCGTGATAGGGATTTGGGTCAAAGCAAAGAACCCTTTTCCCTTCCTTTTCATCTACATTGGCGATATGATTTAATGCATTATCACCCTCCAACCCACATTCGATGGTTATGAAAATCTTTGTTCCCTTGCCGTATTCGCTTTTAATCTTAATATCGCCGTTCATCATTGCTACAAGTCGGCTGCTTATCACAAGTCCTAGCCCTGTGCCATTTATGTTTCGGTTCTTGCGGGTATCGACCTGCTGGAATTCATTGAAAAGCTTTCCGATGTCCTCTTCCTTTATTCCGATGCCAGAGTCCTCTGCGATAAAGTCAAACACAACCTTATCGTGTGCTGTTTTACGGCTCTTAACCGTAAGCTTTACGAAGCCTTTCTTCGTAAACTTTACGGAATTACCCAGTATATTAATAAGCACCTGCTTAATTCTTACCTCGTCGGCGATTACTGATACGGGAATGTCTTTTGACACCACGGTTACGAAGGTTATATCCTTTTCGGCAGCTTTTATGTTAATCATATTTGTGACATCGTTTAAAATGGAGTCGAGCTCAAATGGCATCAGAACCAGTTCCATTTTGTTTGCATCGATTTTGGTGAAATCCAGTATATCGTTAATTATTCTGAGTAGTGATGAGGATGCACCCTTTATACGTTCAACATGCTCACGCTGTTCAGATGATAGCTTCGAAAAGCGTAGTAAATCCGCCATTCCGACAATAGCATTCATAGGTGTACGGATTTCGTGGCTCATGTTTGCAAGGAAGGCACTCTTGGCTGTATTCGCATGACGAGCTTCGACCACAGCCTCCTCGAGCTCAGCCTTAAGCTGGTAGTACTGCGTCATATCCATTGCAGTCAGAAGCAGTCCCGATAACGCCTGATCAATCATGAGTGTCGAGAAGGAGCAAACAAAGTGCATATCCTGATACGGCATATCGAAAGTAATTTCACCGTATAAATACGCTTCCTCAACCCGTCTATTTATATTGCCAAAAATACCAAGAACCTCTTCAAGCCTTCTACCTATACTCTTTTTGAAATCTATCCCCGTCTTTGAACGACCACCCATCATTGTTATCCGATGCTGCAAATCAGCACAGATTACAATTCCGTTAAAATTCTTAAGCACCGCTTCAAGCTTTACCACTGAGTCCTCAAGCTTTCTCTGTGCACTGCGGTCTGCGGTAACATCCGAGGTAAAGCCAACAATACTAAGTGGTGTGCCGTCATCGTCACGGATAACAGACTTTACCGTTTGTAGTATTTTTTCGTTCCCGTTAATTTTCAGAGCTATATCAGGACACTTGTAAGGCTCGTACATGGTTAACGCCACATCATCATCAACAAGTACCTTTTTATCCATGTTATGCGAAATATCGGCTATCGGTTTCATAATTATTTCTTCAATCTTAGAGTCGAAAAAACCCGCAAAGGCCGCATTACAGCCCTCATAATAAGCTTTTCTCGGCTTCTTCCAGAATACACCGATTGAAATGTTATCAAGCACCGACCGAAGCGTCCTCTCCGTCTGGAGCAAGTCGCTTTCTATCATGATACGGTAAAGCCCAGTCGCAACTAAGTCCGAGAACATTGTGAGCAGATGCTCCTCCTCGGGTGACCACTCATAAATTTCATCTGTTTTGCAAATTCCGACATATCCCCACAAAACACCATTTACTAATATCGGAACATCAATGAAGCTTACATATGCGCCATTTAATGGAGCATATTTTTCGACTCCCTTCGACACTACAGTCAGGGCTTTGTCCAGATAAAAGTTCCATACCATATTCTCGTCAAGTACCGAGGGTATAAGATGCTCAAGGTCCTCTCCATCCTTAACCCAAGCGTAGCTTCTCACAAAGCTACCCGTTGAAAACTCATATTTATAAATAAATCCGCTACTGACCTTAAAATATCCGCACACTATTTCGAGAGAGCTTGTGATTGTCGCGGAGGTGTCTTTTGAAGAAACAAAGCTTTGCGATATGTAGGACAAAAGCTCCTGCTCCTCCAGTCTCTTCTGTGTTGACTCCTGTAAGGAATTCATCTCGGTAACGTCGAGCATTATTCCTATCGTCCTAATAGGTGCGCCATCACTGTCGTACAGTGTCCTACAGCGATTGCTAAGAATTGTCTTTTTCCCATCGGAAAAGAGGCACGTAAATTCCTTCGGCACCATTTCAGCCCTAAGGGGATTGCTTAATAAATACTCAGCCGTTTCATCAGAAAAATCGGGTGTCACCTTGATAAAATAATCAATAAAGCTTTTAAAGCTGATAGGCGACGGCTCCTTTATGCCTAGAAGCTCAGCATAGGTTTCGTCGAAATGGAACACCCTATCCTTGCCCACCACGTCCCAGATGCCCATACGGGCAACATCTAGAGCCATATCGAGCCTTGCCTTATCTATGCTGCTTTTGTATTGCGCCTCTTTCAAGGATATGTGCCTTGTCCTTATAAAAATGTATAATCCCACAAGAGCAACTAAAGCACCCGCCGTTGCCGATATTATTATCAAAAACCAATCCATACAGTATTGTCCTCCAAAATATAAAAGGGGAGATTTTTCCAATTATGCTATAATAATTCATATTAATTATACGCTTACACGCTATCAAAGTCAATGAACAAACCGTAAACAATGATTGAATTCGCCTTCCATAAAAATTTCACCCCTTGCAAAATCTACAAGGGGCGAAAATCATATTATGGAGCTCCCAATCGGACTCGAACCGACGACCTACGCATTACGAATGCGTTGCTCTACCAACTGAGCTACGGAAGCCTAACACCTTAAATATATTACAATAAATTACTCGTTTTGTCAAGGGATTTCACTTGCAAGGATTTTGCCTGCACCGTTTTTACGGTGCAGGCAAGCTATTTATACGTACTCATATCCATAATTAAACGGATTAACTGGATTACCGTTTACACGAACCTCAAAATGCAGATGCGGTCCTGTCGCCCAGCCCGTGCTACCGATTAGGGCTATAACATCGCCCTTCTCTACTGTGTCTCCCTCTGCGAATTTGATGGACCATGCCTGGCAATGAGCGTAGACTGTGGTTATTCCGTTACCATGGTCGATGATTATATAGTTACCGAAGCCGCCGCCCCACATTGAGCTATCCCCCGAAACGTTTCGGATAACCGTTCCCGACTGCGCCGCATAAATATTTGAACCGTTTATGCCTGCGTTTCCTACATCTATACCGTAATGGTTTCCGCTTCTCCACGCATCATAGCCGAAATAAGTCGTTATCATCTGGAATTTCTTCTCGAGCGGCCAGCGGAAGCCGTCTGTTGAATATACAGGCTGACCGGAGGCCTGACGTGACTTTTCTCTGATAAATTCTGCTACCAGGTTGTTAATTTCCTCAACCTCGTCGTTGCTGGCGGTGATTGTGCTTCTTAAATTATTAACCTTATTCTGCATAGCGGTAATGTCGCTTGCATAGGCATAAAGCTTGCTCTCGGCATCTACCATATTGCTTTTAAGTGAGCTTTTTTTATCCTCAAGCTCAAGCCGCTCGTTTTCAAGCTTTAAGCGTATCTGCTCACAGTTAGTTTTATCTCGTTTTAGCTTAGCTTCTTGATTTTCAAGCTCCTTTATAACGTTGTCCTGCTCCTCGACATCGGCGAGCAGAGAGTTCATAAATTCAAGATTTTTTTCGCCTATATTAGTCATAAGCTCGGTTCTGACCAGAAGATCGAAAAAGTCTGCCGCATCAGCCAAAAGTGCTATCATATCGAAATTCTCGTTCATATACATAAGTCTGATTATCTGACCAAAGGTTTCAATATTTTTTTCATTTTCTTTATGTAAATTCTGTATGATTATCTTTTTATCTTCTATATCAAGCTCAGTTGATAAAATATCATTTTCAAGGTCGTTTATCTCGATAACAGTTTTGTCTATTGCGTCCTGCTTTGCGTTTATAAGCTCCTCGTTTATCTTGATTTCTTCGAGAAGGTCGTTCACGGCACCCTCAGCTATTTGCTTATAATAGCTGACGTTCGACATATCGTCCTTGTATTTTTCGATTAAGGCTTCGCTTTCCTTAACCTTTTTTTGAATTTTTTCTGCCTCGGCTTCAAGCTCCCTTATTTTAGCATCATAATCCACAGCCGCACCGCTTACAGCACTCGTGTTCCAAAATAATCCGCTTAGCATAATCGAAGCTGCACAAAATAATGATATAAATTTACTTAGCTTTTTATTTTTCACCTTGTAATCATTCCTTCCTTGTTTTATCGAACGAGGATAAAATATTATTTATGTCGTATCTTGTATCGTCACTATCTGCTTCGTCACGCAGTAAATCATCGAGCCTCGGTATCGCTTGGGTTGAGGTTAGGCGAGTGGCGTTTGCCTGTTTTCTAGGTGTAAAGTGCTTAAGGTTTTCAGCGTAGCTTGTAGTGTTATTGATAGCTGTACGCGCCTGTTTATCCAGCTCTGTGGTTCTCGTCATGGTGTCGTTTAATGAATTTTGTGGCGCTTGCGGTTTTTGCTGTGGTTCTGTCCGTATTCTAGGCTTGGTTTCTGCCATTACCTCGTTGAGCCGCTTTTGTGAAAGAGGCATCTGATTTTTTGGCTGTGGTACAGGTTGCGGCTTCGGCGGTGACTTTGGCGAGCGGAACAGCGGGAAATCATCGTCATTTTTATTATCGAAGCCGTCTTTTATCGGCGGAACCTTTGCAAATAGATCGTCGATATTTCCATAACCCTTATTTTGAGAAGTAGCCTCATCATTCTGAGAATTCTGAACATCGCGGTATGCCGAAACAGCCTGTGTAACCTTTGGTCTTGGAATATATGTAGGGATTTCGTCCTGCTTTTTTACTGGGGTAATCTGGGGTTCTCCCCTTAAACGTGAAATAATGCTCTTAAAAAGCTCATAGCCTAGAATTAAAAAGCAGGGTATAACCGCAAGCAGCATAACGCCAGCAGGGGATTTTGCAAAACGGATTAAGCCACCGAAAAAATTGCTGTACTGCATTGCCTTGCCGATAATCTGACCCTGCGAAAGGGTTAATTCAGCACCGATTTCGCTGAGAGCCGTAAAGCTGTATACCCCCTCGATGTAATCGGCGAGCTGGATTTCGGCAAGAGCGGCTTTGCCCTCTCTGCCCTCGTATATGACAATATTGCCCGGCTGTATTTCCTCAAATGGAACCTTACTCGTAATTACTGCCGTGCCTTTATTAATAATTTCGAATGCTTCGGTGTCAACGATATAAACGTTTTGACCGAATAAAGACGGCGCATCTCCGCCAAGGGAAAAAATCATTGATGTAATCAGCAAAAAAAGCACAAATATCGCAAGAACACCGCAGCAAATCTTTGCGATTATATCTGCAAGCCTAATCGACCTTGCTTCAAGCTCTATATCAATCATCTCCCTTTAATTAAAATACTACTGCCAAAAAAGCATATCCTTGTGAAATTATACCACTTTTTTCGACACTTGGCAAGCATTACGCACTTTTTCCCTTAATTTTCATTAAAAGAATATTAACCACCGCAAAAGCCAAAAGAAAAATACTTATTATTTGTGAGGTTGATAATCCGAGAAGAAAGCCTCTGTATTCGTCTCCTCGAAAAAATTCAAGAAAAAAGCGAGCAAATGAATAGGCTATCAGATATATAAAAATTAATTTATTTTCGTGCTTTTTATGTCTTAAAAAATAGTATAGTATAAAAAATATTATAAGATTTACTGCCGCTTCAATAAGCTGTACAGGAAAGCGGTTGACCTCATTCGCCGCCTCTGCCATAGAGTGGTGATAAGTAAAGCCAAGCTGGCTTGGAATACCATAACAGCAGCCGCTTATAAAGCACCCAAGTCTCCCGAAAACATGAAATAAAGCGATCGCAGGTGCAGCTATATCGGTAAAACCCATGAACTGTTGAATAGGCATTTTTTTTGCTTTCGAATAAATTTTTGCCGCTATCATTCCTCCGATAAGACCACCGTAAAATACCGAACCGCCGAAAATAAAGAGCGTCAGCCTAAAAAACTGCGACAAGCTTCTTACAAGTGCAAAATAGCCGAGAAACTCTATGTTTGTTATCCCGTAGAGAATATGACCGCCAATTACAACGCCAATCGAAGTAAACAGCAGAAAAACCAGAATATCATAAGACTTATAATTTTTCTTTTCGCTTAACTTAAGAGCAAATATACCTGCGGCGAATATACCAATTAGGATAAAAATTTGGTAATACGAAATCTCCTTGCCAAACAAAACTATAGACGGTAACACTAAAAAAATCCTTCCAAATTATTACAGCCATGCTAGGCATGGCTGTAATTGTAATTTATTTTTCTATTAATTAATAACCCATGCTTGCAAGCTCTGATATAATCGCGCCGCCTGCAACAGTTACACAAATCGCACAGATAACTCCGATTGCTCCGAATACTGTACCGATAATACCGAGAACCAAACCGGCAGTTGCAAGGCCTTTTTCGCTGTCCTCTGCTGTTTTTCTTGCCTTTACTCCGAACACAATACCGAGAATAGCGAGTACAAATGTAAAATACTGTACAATCGGAATAAAACCGCCTACGATACCAAGTATGCCACAAACGAGTGCTGCAATGCTCATGTTCTTTGAATTCATTTTATTAACCAACCTTTCATTTTTAAGGGAGTTACTTAATAAGCACTCCCATATATTGACAAAATAATTTTAACATACTTTTTTAACACTGTCAATAACTTACCGCTATATTTTTAGATTTACTATTTCTATTGATTATAGCATCAAGCTGTGGTAAACTATATATTATGAATATATATGATTTAACTAAAACACAGCTCGAAGAGTATTTTCAATCAAAGGGCGAAAACAAAAGCAAGTCAGGAATTGTATTAAAAGCTCTTTATAAAGAGAGAATATCAAATTTTAACGAAATCGTTATGCTTAGCGAGCGTGTGAAAATGATGCTCTGCTCTGATTTTAACTTTACCCTACCGTCCGTAATCAAGTGCCTTGAAAATGCGGATACTGCGAAGCTGCTTTTTAAGCTTTCAGATGGGAATTTGGTTGAGGCTGTTCTTATGCGTCACGATTATGGGAATGGGCTGTGTATTTCAACGCAAATCGGGTGCAACATGGGCTGCGTATTTTGCGAGAGCGGCAGATTTAAAAAAGTCAGAAGCCTTGAGCCCTGCGAAATGGTCGGGCAGATAATTCAGGCGGAAAACATTCTCGGTGTAAAAATATCCCATATTACGCTTATGGGGATAGGTGAGCCACTCGATAACTACGATAATGTTATGAAGCTTATAGATATTGTGGGTTTTCAACAAGGTCTCGATATTGCACCTAGGCATATTACAGTTTCAACCTGTGGACTTATCCCTGAAATAAGGCGAATGTCAGACGAGAACATTCAGTGCAACCTTGCCGTCAGTCTGCACGCCGCCGACGACATAACCCGCTCCAGACTCATGCCTATAAATAAGGTGTATGGACTGAATAATCTGCTCGAGGAAATACGTATCTTTTCAGCTAAAAAGAATAAAAAAACCACACTGGAATACATACTCCTTGACGGAATAAACGATGGCGAGGACTCCGCCTTCCGCCTCTGCGACATTTTGAAGGGGATTAAATGCTATGTTAACCTAATACCTTATAATGAAACAAATAACCTTGATTTTAAACGGTCGAGCAGTGACAGAATATTAAGCTTCTACCATATTTTAATAAACGGCGGTATAAGAGCCACTATCAGGCGTGAATTCGGACACGAGCTTAAAGCCGCCTGCGGTCAGCTTAAATCGGAATATACTAATTAAAAAACCGCTCCCGTAGATTTTACGGGAGCGGTTTTAATTATGTTTTTCGAGTTATGAGCCTAGTTTGCCAACCTCAAGAGTCTCCTCAAAAACTTCAGGTTCGCTGATGTAAATTTCCTCAGCCTGCTGTTGAAGCAGCTTCAGCTTTTCGATCGTAAACTCCATCTCCTTGATAATTCCTGTTACACCATTAAATAATGATGAATACTCGCTTGGTAAGTAGTTCATGTTACTACCATCCTTTCAACATGTTGTGCTTTAACGTCCTAAAGCGGGCTTCCTCATGCCCATATATAGTATAACAGCACCGCTTCCAAAAAGATGTCACAATATGTCGAAAATATCATATAATTTTATTTTTGTGTTAAAGGCTGTAAAATCCTGTAAAAAATGAAATACTTAACTCTATAAATGTCTTACATCGTTGTTAACATAATCGACGAACTTTATATAGAAACCGTTCGTCTCGATCTCCTCTGTTTCGTTTACAAGCTCCCAATCTGCTTCATCATCGAGCGAGGGGATAATGGTGTCTGCCTCAAACTCTGACATAATCTTTGTAACCAAAGCCTTATCACAGTAAGGCATAAGCGTTCTGTATACCTGCTCTCCGCCGCAGACAAAAACCTCCTCACCTTGCGCTTCAAGCTCCCTGACATAAGGCATAAGCTCCTCTAAAGAGGAAAAGCACTTAACCTCAGGAAATTCCTCAGGTTTTGATGTCAGTAAAAGTGTGGTCCTGTCGGGCAGTGGTCTCACTGGCAGACTAATATATGTATTACGCCCCATGATGCAAACATTCCCAGTGGTTATAGCCTTGAAACGCTTTAAATCATGCGGTATTCTGGCGAGAAGCTTGTTATCCTTGCCTATTGCAAATTTCTTATCTGCTGCAACGATGATTTTCATTCCGATATCCTTTCGTTAGATTGCTACCGGTATTTTAGCATTAAAATCGTGGTATTTATATTCCTCAAGTGTAAAATGCTTCTTTGTATATCCATAGAAGCTATCGCATTTTTCCATAATCATTTTAGGTGCTGGCAGGGGTTTATTCTTAATTAACTCTTTTACCAAATCGATATGACGGTCATAAATATGGGCATCTGCAATAACATGAACAAGCTCGCCCGCTTTATATCCCGAAACCTCTGCGAACATCATCAAAAGTGCGGCATACTGACACACATTCCAGTTGTTCGCAACCAGCATATCCTGCGAACGCTGATTTAGCATTCCGTTCAGGGTATCTCCCGAAACGTTCAGCGTAAACGAATATGCACAGGGTGCTAGTGCCATTTCGTGCAAATCGTGGTGATTGTATAAATTAGTTAAAATTCGGCGGCTAGTCGGATTATGCTTTAAATCATACAAAACCCTGTCTACCTGGTCAAACTCCCCCTCGGGATATTTATGCTTTACACCGAGCTGATAACCGTAGGCTTTGCCGATTGTTTTGTTTTCATCAGCCCACGCATCCCAGACACCCGTGGAAAGATAGGTTATATCGTTACTTTTTTGCTGATATATCCACAGAATTTCCTCAATTGCAGAACGGTAATAAACCCTTTTGAGTGTCATGACGGGGAATTCCTCTGTCAAGTTATATCGGTTTACAACTGCAAATTTTTTAACCGTATGGGCTGGAGTGCCGTCCTCCCAGTGCGGACGAACAGCATAATCGTTATCCCAAACTCCGTTTTCGATTATATCCTTGCAATTTTCTATAAAAAGCTCATCTGCTCTCGACATACCGTTCCCCCTAAAATAATTCTAGCTTAACATGAACATATTGTAAATCACTTCAATCGCCTGTTCGAAATCGTCCTCTTTAACACCGATGATGATGTTAAGCTCCGATGAACCTTGGTCGATTATGCGGATATTTATATTAGCATGGGATAATGCCGCAAAAATTCTAGTTGCGGTACCCTTGGTCTCTCTCATTCCACGTCCTACTATTGCGAGGAGTGCGAGACCGTGCTCAATCTCCATTTTGTTAGGATTAGCTACTGTTTTAAGTAAATCCACAATCTTGGGGTGCTCATCAAACACCGAGGAATTAAGCACAATTGAGAGTGTGTCAATACCTGTCGGCAAATGCTCAAAGTTAATACCCTCTGTCTCAAATAATGTCAAAATTCTACGTAAAAATCCTATTTCATTATTCATTTCATCTTTTTCAAGATTGATAACGCTGAAGTGCTTCTTTCCTGCAATACCCGTAATAACGTACTGCGGAGCGTCCTCTGCCTCAGGAACAATCATGGTGCCTGTAGCAGATGGGTCATTAGTATTTTTAATATTTATCGGTATTCTAGCACTTCTAACGGGGAAAATCGCATCTTCATGAAGCACCGTGAAGCCCATGTACGAAAGCTCTCTGAGCTCTCTGTAAGTAATAGTCTTGATAACGGCTGGGTTTTTAATAATTCTCGGATCTGCCACAAGCACACCCGAAACATCGGTCCAGTTCTCATAAATAGTAGCATTAACAGCCTTTGCGATGATTGAACCCGTGAAGTCTGAGCCGCCTCTTGAGAAGGTTTTAATCTCGCCGTCGGGCTTTGCGCCGTAGAAGCCAGGGATTACCGCAAGTCTTGTGCTTTCGAGTACAAGCTTCAATGATGCATCTGTTAAATCAGCATCAAATTCTCCATTCGCACGGAAATGTATAACCTTAGCGGCATCAATGAACTTAAAACCGAGGAACTTCGCAAGGATAATTCCGTTCAGGTATTCACCGCGGCTGGCTGCATAATCGGTACCGAGCTTTTTCTTAAAATTGCTTATTATAGTGTCATATTCGCTGTCGAGATTAAGCTCTAGACCTAAGTCAGAGATAATCCCGTTAAAACGCTCTGCTATGGGTTTAAATTCGTCTACCGCATTTTTACCCTCGACAATAGCATCATAACAGCCGTAAAGCATATCGGTGACCTTAACATCTGCACCGAAGCGTTTGCCTGGTGCTGACGGCACGACAAAGCGTCTGTGCTTGTCACTTTTGATGATATCTGCTACCTTTCTGAACTGATTTGCATCTGCGAGAGAGCTTCCGCCGAATTTTACTACCTTAGCCATATTGTTTAGTTCCTTCCTTAAGGTGAATTAATTTTATTGATGACAATTATATCATATTTCTACGCAAATTGCAAGAAATTAATGCTTGACTTTGAGTCTACTTTAAGGTATCCATCTGCGACTAACACGATTATGGATACAAACAGAAGTGTTCCAACAAGTAAAGATATTGAATTAGTAATAAATGCTTTTTATACAGGGAAACGTCAAAATTATCAAAAAGAAAACCTTTGGAGCAGTATATCTCCAATACTAGACTAATAATTAATACTATATATGCTTTGACGCTTCCTTAATTATTTCGGTAAAATTATCACGGATTTCTATATATAATTCATCAAGGTAGTTTTGTTCTGTTTTTCCAGTATTAACATAAAAGCCCTCGCTAAATCTACCCCATATTGGAACAAGAATTAAATAGTTACTATTCTCTTCTTTAATCTCACTACTCTGAATAGTTTCACCCCAATTTACGGCTTTATTAAGACCTTTAATAATAATTTTCTTGTTGTTGTCATCTGCATAATACCAAATAGTGTTATAATCATCTGGTCCTGCCCAAATTAATGCAATTGCTATATTGTTATATTCGGATGTAAAAAATAAATCATATTTGCAATTTTCGCTTAATTGGGTGAGGTCATTTATTTGAATTTCGGTGTATGGTATCCTTTTGTTATATATAACTAGTGCTATGTTTGTAACTGTATTTACATAATTATCTTCTTTATTATATGTGATGTCATAATCAGCAAAAACCTCGTTTATCATACGAAAATAATCATTTTGTGTTAAATTTATTGCCCTGTCACAGCCCGTAAGCATTAATATCAAAAAAATGGAAATAAAAATTTTAAGTAATTTCATTCTAAATCCCCCTCTAATACAGATATTGTAACACATACATTATGTAAATTCAACATGAACAATTAATACTTGACTTTGAGTCTACTTTAAGGTTTATACTTGACTTAAGTAAAAAACTGACTTGAAAGGAATGGTAATTTATTATGAAAGCTTTATTTATCGGCGGTACTGGAACCATCAGCACAGCTATCTCGAAGGAGCTTCTTTCCTCGCATCCCGAGTGGGAATTATATCTATTAAATAGAGGAACCAGAAACTCAGAGCTTAATGAGAACGTACATGAAATTATATGCGACATCAATAACGATGCTGAGGTTATAAAGAAAATCGACGGCATGACCTTTGATGTAGTCGCAGATTTCATTGCATTCGTACCTAGTCAGCTTGAACGGGATTACAGGCTATTTGAGGGGAGAACAAAGCAGTTTATGTTTATAAGCTCTGCCTCCGCTTATCAAAAGCCTCTGTCAAATTACCTGATTACCGAAAGCACACCGCTTGCTAATCCTTATTGGGAATATTCAAGGAACAAAATAGCTTGCGAGGATTACCTCATGAAGCTGTATCGCGAAAATAAATTTCCTGTAACCATAATTCGTCCCAGTCATACCTATGATGAACGCTCAGTGCCGCTCGGAGTGCATGGCGACAAGGGCAGCTGGCAGGTTATAAAAAGAATGCTCGAAAACAAGCCTGTTATTATTCATGGCGACGGCTCGTCACTTTGGACTATGACGCATAATTCTGATTTTGCGGCGGCATTTATCGGGCTTATGGGGAATATCCATGCGCTGGGTGAAGCTATTCAGATAACCTCAGATGAAAGCCTTTCGTGGACACAGATTTATACTGTAATTGCAAACGCCTTAGGCGTGGAATTAAAGCCGTATTATGTAGCAAGCGATTTTCTCGACAAATGCAGTAAATACGATTTTAAAGGCGGATTAATAGGCGATAAATCTAACACAGTCGTATTTGACAATACTAAGCTGAAAAGACTGGTGCCAGAATTTAAGGCTGTTAAGCGTTTCGATATAGGAATTAGGGAAACACTCGATTATGTATTGTCTCACAAGGAGTGTCAGCCCGAGGATAAGGAATTCGACGAGTGGTGTGATAAGGTGATAGAGGCACAGGAAAATGCGGTTAAGGCTGTGCTGGGGTGAAGTCTATGTGGATTGTTTATGCACTATTATCTGCGTTATTTGCCGCTGGTACGTTTGTGATGATTTTAGGGAGATAATTATTGAATAAAAAAATATGGCTTTTGCTTGGATTTGTAACGGCATTTGTTTTACTTGCGGTTGCTGTTTTAAGCGGAAATGTAGAGGGCTTTAACGGCGTTATAATAAATAGAATACAGTCATTTGAAAATGCCCCTCTCACTTCTGTTACGGTATTTATATCAAATATGGGCGAATGGTTTGTGTACGCCCCAATCGCAATTTTGCTTATTATAATTCCACGGTCAAGAATGAAAATCGGCATCCCCGCTGCGGCGGTGCTGGCATCCAGTGCAGCATTAAATCAACTCTTAAAAATCAGCCTTCATGTTGACAGACCGAATATTTACCCCCTGATTACCGAAACCGGCTTCGGCTTTCCTAGCGGTCACTCTATGAATGCGACCGCCTTTGTCGGTATATGTGCCTATATGTTTATGCGGTACACTTATAAAAAAACGCTTAAAATCGCCTCAATATCCTTCTCGGTAGTTTTTATAGCATTAATGGGGTTTAGCCGTATATATCTTGGAGTTCATAATCCCACCGACGTTATCGGCGGGTATCTGTGCGGACTGGCTGTTATCGCCGCCGCTGTGCTTTTACTAGACAATATCAGCCGTAAAAAAACGGGTTAATCTGTTTTTCTTTACAAATTAAACCTATTATGCTATACTAAAGGGTACTACAACTAAAGAAACGGAGAAAATAAAAAATGAACATCAAGATTACAAAAACCACCTCGCCTAAGCCAATTCCAACCGACGATTCCAAGCTGGGATTTGGGAAAATATTCTCCGATCACATGTTTATCATGGAATATGACACCGGAGAGGGCTGGCACGATGCCAGAATTGTACCGTTTGGGGATATAGCTCTTTCCCCTGCCGCAATGGTATTTCATTACGGGCAGGAGATTTTCGAGGGGCTTAAGGCGTACCGCACGGCTGAGGGCTCTATCCAGCTTTTCCGTCCCGAGGAAAACTTTAAGCGTATGAACGTCTCGGCTAAGAGACTGGTTATTCCCGAAATAAACGTTGACGACGCATTACAGGCACTTAATGAGCTTGTTAAGATAGACGAGGCATGGGTTCCTTATAGCGACGGTGCTTCACTTTATGTCAGACCGTTTATATTTGCGGCAGATCCTTTTGTGGGTGTTCGCCCTGGTGATAAATATTTATTCATAATCATTCTTTCGCCCTCAGGACCGTATTATGCGACCGGACTTAACCCTGTCGGCATATATGTAGAGGAAAAATATGTCCGTGCGGTTAAAGGCGGCATGGGCTTTACAAAAACAGGCGGAAACTATGCAGCTTCTCTTGCAGGGCAGGACGAAGCGCATGAACAGGGCTTTTCCCAGGTGCTCTGGCTCGACGGTATAGAGAGAAAATATATCGAAGAAGTCGGCGCAATGAACATATTCTTCAAGCTTGGCGACGAAATAATCACCCCAGAGCTTCAAGGCTCTATTCTCTCGGGCATCACGAGAAAATCCGTAATCGAAATTTGTAAAAAGTGGGGTGTTAAAATCACCGAACGCCGTATCAGTATTGATGAAATCTGGACAGCATACCAAAACGGCGAGCTTAAAGAGGTTTTCGGCACAGGCACCGCCGCTGTTATCTCCCCCGTAGGCGTTCTCAAATGGGGCGATAAAGTCATGACAATTAACGATAATAAAATAGGCGACTTTTCTCAAAAGCTGTACGACACTCTGACTGGCGTACAGTACGGCAAGCTTCCCGATGATATGGGCTGGATTACAAAAATATAATAGAAATTAGGGCTGTGACATGAACAATACAGAAAAGACAATGGATAAGCTCGTTTCCCTTTGCAAGGGACGCGGCTTTATATACGCAGGCAGCGAAATTTACGGCGGTCTTGCGAACACATGGGATTTTGGACCACTCGGTGTGGAGCTTAAGAACAACATCAAAAAGGCTTGGATGAAGAAGTTCGTTCAGGAGAGCAAATACAATGTTGGCATGGACAGTGCTATACTTATGAATCCGCAGACTTGGGTAGCATCGGGACATTTAAAGGGCTTCTCCGACCCACTTATGGACTGCAAGGAATGTAAAACCCGTCACCGTGCCGATAATCTGATTGAGGACTTCGATGGTACTGCAACTGCGGGCTGGTCAAACGAGCAGATGACCGATTATCTGAACGAAAAGAATATCCCCTGCCCTAACTGTGGCAAGCATAATTTTACGAGCATCAAGCAGTTCAATCTTATGTTCAAGACTTTCCAGGGCGTAACCGAGGAAAGCAAAAGCGAATTATACCTACGCCCCGAAACAGCACAGGGTATCTTCGTAAACTTTGCGAACGTTCAGCGTACCTCGCGAAAGAAAATTCCTTTTGGCGTGGCTCAAATCGGTAAGTCGTTCCGAAACGAAATAACACCCGGAAACTTTATTTTCCGAGTGCGTGAATTTGAACAGATGGAGCTTGAATTTTTCTGCAAGCCTGATACTGACCTTGAGTGGTTCGAATACTGGCGAAGCTTTTGCAAGAACTGGCTCACCGACCTCGGTATCAAGGACGAGAACCTCAGACTCCGCGACCATGACAAGGACGAGCTTTCTTTCTATTCTAAGGCGACTACTGACTTTGAGTATATGTTCCCGTTTGGCTGGGGTGAGCTTTGGGGTATCGCTGACAGAACCAATTATGATTTAACCCAGCATATAAATGAAAGCGGAAAGCCGCTCGATTATTTCGACCAGGAGACAAACGAGAGATATGTGCCTTATGTAATAGAGCCTAGTCTCGGTGTTGAGCGTGTGCTTTTAGCGTTTCTAACCGAAGCCTACGACGAGGAAAGCCTTGACGACGGCACCTCAAGAACCGTTCTCCACTTCCACCCGTATCTTGCACCAGTTAAGGCTGCCATTCTGCCGCTCTCAAAGAAGCTTGCAGAGGGGGCAGACAAGATTTATGACGAGCTTCGCAAATATTTCCCCTGCGAATATGACGAGTCAGGTGCAATCGGTAAACGTTACCGCCGTCAGGACGAAATCGGCACACCGTTCTGTATCACATACGACTTCGAAAGCGAAGAGGATGGCTGTGTTACTATCAGAGAACGTGACAGCATGACACAGGAAAGAATAAAAATCTCCGACATACGTTCGTATATCGAAGAAAGAATAATGTTTTAACACGATTTATTAATAAAAAATTGTAGCCCGATAAGATGTTAATCATCTTTATCGGGCTATAATTCCCATATCTCTGCCATGCAAAAATATAGTATGAAAATGGCAGGAATGCTATCTGTCTTATCGGCAGAAAAGAAAAAAACTTTAGCAAAAATTTAAAAAAAGAATTTATATTTGATTTTATATGAGGTATATGCAAAAAAGTCTTGCGTTGTATGGTTATATGTGCTATAATGTAAAGCAAGGTAGTGCCGAAGCATTAATATAAAGGAGTCATAAAATTGAAAAACAAAGGAATTGAAAAAGATACAATATACGGAATTTTAACCATAATTGCAGGTGCCGTTATGGCAATTGTCGCAGGTTCGCGTTTTATAGTTTATTTTATTGCCGCTTTTGGTGATGCAAGTAAATTCGAGACAGCCTCTATTATACTACTTACAGGCATTTTATTCGGCTGTGTCTGGATTTATCTTGGAATTAAAGCACTCCTTCGTATAACAAAGTTTAAAAAATATAACAAGATAATCGGAGGCATGAAGCGTTTTCGTATTCCTGCACTTGCTACTGCGGTTAAGAAGAACGAAAGTGATGTTGCCTCAGAAATTTCGCGCATGATATGCATGGGCTATTTCGAGGGAGCATTTATTAGCCTTGAGGATAAGGAGCTGGTGCTTGACAGCAGTGCGCCTGCCTTAAGCGTACCCGAAAATGAGCTAGGCACCATGTATAAGGAAAACAGACGTATACCAATTGCCCCTTTCCTTGCTGGAATTTCGGCGTTTTTGGCTTTCAGCTACGAAATCAGCGGCGGCTTTATTACAGGCGGCATAATTGCAGCGGTTGCACTTGTAGTGAATTTCTACTTCTTCCCCGCACCAAAATACTTTACCGTTATACCCCGTCCCATTCCTAAAGCAAAGCCTGTAGCCAAGACTGGCAACGAGGAGCTTGATAATCTGCTCCATGTTTCGGCAGAGGCTGAGGCGGAAATGCAGAGAATTTCGATGGTTCTGAGGCAATCGCCGATTATTAATACAATTTCGGAACAGCTCCGTGTTTTAAGAGAAATTATTGACCATGTAACCAAAAATCCCGATAAGGTTCGCCAGCTAAGACAGTTCATCAACTATTATCTGCCGACCACGGTGAAGCTTCTGGAAAGCTATGAGGAGTTATGGAGAATACCCGACAAGGGCGAGAATATAAAAGAGAGTATTTCAAAAATCGAAGGCATGAGTGAAAAAATACTTGCGGTGTTCAAGAGGGAATACGACCAGCTTTTCGGAGATAAAGCAATGGATATATCCGCCGAGGTGGCGGTGATGCAAAATATAATTGACGAGTCGAAATATAACAGCGACCCGTTTAATCAAAATTAGGAAGGTAAAATTGAAATGGAAGATTTTGAGTTAAAGCTGGAATTAGACGAACCCCAAGCACCCGATACTGCGGTACCTGTGGTTAATGCAGAGACAGTTACGGCGGCTGAGGTTTCTCTCTCTCTTGCGACTGATGTAGTAGAAGAAGCCACGAACGAAAACCAAGGCTTACAGGCAGTAGCGACGGCGGTTAAGCCTGACGACTCGATGCTTACCCCCGCGGAAAAGAAGATGATAACCGAATTTTCGCAGAAAATCGATATTAAAAACGCCACCCAGATTTTACAGTACGGCGGTTCGGCTCAGAAGAAAATCGCAGGCTTCTCCGAGCAGGCACTCTCGAATGTCCGCACAAAGGACATGGAAGAAATCGGCGGAATGATTTCGAATCTTGTGGTTCAGCTTCAAGGCTTTTCGATTGACGAAAACAAGAAGCCTGGCTTATTCAGAAAAGCTCGCAACCAAATGGCTGAGGCTAAAGCGAAGTACGATACAGTCGAGAAGAACGTTGATAAAATCTGCGGCGTTCTCGAACAGCACAAGGTTACACTTTTAAAAGACGTTCATATGCTCGACCAGATGTATGAAAAAAATCTGGCTTATTATAAAGAGCTTACTATGTACATTATCGCAGGACGTGAAAAGCTTGCGGAGGTGCTTACCACCGAGCTTGTAGCTTTACAGGATAAGGCGAAGGCATCAGGGCTTGCCGAAGATGCACAAGCGGCAAATTACCTAGCCGATATGTGCAACCGCTTCGATAAGAAGCTTCACGATTTAGAGCTTACCCGTATGGTCTCCATTCAGATGAGCCCCCAAATCCGTCTCGTGCAAAGCACAAACAACATAATGGTTGAAAAAATCCAATCCTCACTCGTAAATACAATACCGCTTTGGAAAAATCAGATGGTATTAGCCTTAGGTATGCAGCATTCACAAAGTGCAATCAAGGCACAGCAAGAGGTCACCGATATCACAAACAAGCTGTTACGTCAAAATGCGGATACCCTCAAGATGAACACAATCGAAGCCGCAAAGGAAAGCGAACGCAGCATAATCGATATCGAAACCTTAAAGCACACCAACCAGTCCCTTATCACAACTCTTGACGAGGTTATGAAAATACAGCAGGACGGCCGTCAAAAGCGCCGTGAAGCTGAAGCCGAGCTTGGCAGAATTGAAACCGAGCTTAAAAACAAGCTCCTCGACATCAGAGACACTGCGAATACAACAAACGAATAAAAATGAACCCCTCTGCTATTTTTACGTAGCAGAGGGGTATTTTTATTGATTGTTATTATCTATGTGCGGATATGTTTACTTCTTCACCGATAAAATCTGACAGCTTTTCATTTAGATAAATCTCTGCTTCGGGTGTGAAATTAAAATCAGCATATAACGCAAGCTTTTCATTTAAAGCTTCTGCACTAATTCCTGCATCTAAATAATCATCAGCAGTGTGGTTATAAATCCACAAAGGCGTATAAACATTATTACTCTCAACAATTGCATAGGGGTTTGCAAAGTGTTCAATTATCGCTTGCTCGTCCATAGAACAAATTATATCAATGTCCTCAAGAGTCAAATTTGGCTCCAAACCAAGCGAAATACTCTCATTATAAGTATTAATGAATACCTCCTTTGCTTCCTCACCAGAAATATTAAAATCTCTCATAAATGAATATATATTATGATAATCTGATAAACCACTTATTTCCTCATATACAATTTCATCAGAAATCCAAGCATTTATTTCATCACGAGTTACAAACGCAAACACAATATCCGAACTTACAACATTAATTTTTTCATTAAAGGGTGATAAAAAACCAATATTTGCAAAACCACCAACCGCTTCAACTAAAGGTTGTGGAATGTCTGCATCAAGAGCATTTGTTATTTCACCGATGCTCTCAATTGATTTTGATTTGATCGTCATTTCCTCGGGAAGTATAACTCCCTCCGCCTTTTGGATTTCTTCAAAATATTCTAGCTTTGCTTCAAATGTCTCAATAGCTGCTTGTGCGAACCCTATCTTTTCATAATATTCATATTTTGGCGCAATATCGAGTACCGTAAGCCCCTCTGCCACATAATCAACAACCGAATTTTCATATATCCACTGCGGGGAATAAAGCTTATCGCCTTTACTTATAGTATAATCTGTCTTAAAATGCTCAATTATTGCCGCTTCGTTCATCGAAAATAATATATCTAAGTCTATTGAATTTAGATGAAGCTCCTCATCCCATATACCACTTTCCATCATTTTCTGATTTGGAACCTCCATTAAGGCTCTCGCTTCATCAAGAGGAATATCAAACTCTATGAAAAATGAGTAAAGATTCATATACTCAACCAATCTTGTTGGCGGTACATGAAATCCATATAACGATTCTGCCCATTGACGGTAAGCTACATTATCAATATCTATTCCATTTGATAAATAATTGGGAATTCCGTCAAACTTCATTTTACATGGTTGTAAATATTCATAAGTCCATCCACCTGTATTTTCGCCTGTATTGCCAAACGGTTCAGGCATAACAAATTCTTTATATACTTGTGCAGAATCTATATTTTCATTCTGCAAAATAAAAGCAGTATCTATGCTTTCTTCAGGCAAAGATACCTTACCTGCTTCTGTACTTTGACAAGCTGTGCAGAATAATAAAGCCGCCAAAAATAATAAAATAAATGTCTTTTTCATATTCCCTCCGTTCTTATTAATATGTGAATGTTATACTGCTTATAATATCTTTATATTATCACGCATAATATTTATTGTCAATACTTTATTTGTGAACATTTTCGACAACATTCGACATCAGAGGCACCGTAAATACAACAAACGAATAAACAAATGGGGCTGTGCGAAACGAAAATTACGCACAGCTCCTTGATTATGTTTAATTTTGGATGCTTGTTTCTAATATATCTCTGTTGTCAATACTTGCTCCGTTTATATCAAAAGTGTATTCATTCGCTTTCTTGATATCCTTGTTATAAAACAATAAGTCGTCGTCCTCGTTAACAAAATAAATATCTCTGTGATATTTATATATCTTTGCAGCATCTATGTTCTCTTTTATTTTGGTTGGAGTTTCAATTTGCCCTTCTAACCCAAAACAATCAAAATAAAAATCACCCAAGCCATATATGCCATTATCAGAACATTTTATTAATATAGAATTATCTCTTGAAGGAAACAGGTCGTCAACTTCATTAGGAACTTGAAAACCAACAAACTCCTCAGTTTTATAATAGCTATTCATATCATCGCCATTCAAGTGACCTGTTCCAAGGATTTTGTTCTTTTCGCTTTCCTTAACATAGTACGAAGCAAAACCACTTGAGGCTATTTTTGAAACCTTATCCTCTGAAACAATCATATAATCTTGGGTGCTTTCCAAATTATAACCCAGCTGGTTAAACACGGTTGAGCCATAACCATACAGTACTCCGCTTTCAGAAAGAGCTAGTGTATGCTCTACTCCTGATGAGATACTTACAATCTTTTCATCAAACTCAACTAATTGCGGCTTATCAGAAGGATAATATTTTCCCCCAATAAAGTTTTGTGGAGGAATTTCAAGTGGCTGAAACGGATATCCTGTATAGTCGAATCCAAAGGTATATACTTCTCCATCTTCTGTAAGTATATTTGTAAAAAGCCAGGAATTATTTATTTCCTTTATGGGTTTCCCAAATTCAATTTTCACAGGAGTGCACCTATACGATAACGGTTCAACGGGTAACCAGCCTTCTGCTTTAGGCAAAGCTTTTCTTGTGTCCACGTCTTCAATATAACAATAACCCCATTTATAGATATCATTATTTTCTGTTACAGCTACACAATCATCAATCAAAATTACCTTTTCAGGTATGTCTACCCTCACATAACCCTCATGCTTTTTGAAGTCTCCCACTCCAAGATCACCTGTCTCATTGTTTCCTTTTGCATATACAGTTCCGTTATCTAAAAGGATTATTTCATAATCTGAGGCACAAGCTATCTGTATGATTTCAAATTCATTTATATCATCCAGAACGACCGGTTCTTCGGTAATCATGGATTTTTGAGCATTAAGATTATCGGTATCAACAAAGCTTTCTGTCAGTTGATCTAGTGGTGTTATGCTTTCTCTGCAAGCAGAAAAAAGAGTTATACAAATAATAGCACTTGTTACGATAAGCAATTTTTTTCTCATTATACCTTACCTCCTACCAGTTTGTATTTATTGTCATAGTTTATTTCATCGTTTGCGTTTGATAGCCATGTTCCTAACGTGAAGCTATCTGAGCTGCTGCTACCAGTGCAATTATAGTATGCTTCAAAATGCAAATGCACTCCAGTAGACATTCCCGTGGTTCCCGTTAATCCGAGAAACTCTCCGCGTTTTACTGTAATGTATCCCCGTTCCTTTATTTTTTTATCATTAATCGGTTGTCTTCGTGTTGCACCGTAGCCCTCATTAACATTTATTATTTGATAACCAGTTATCCTTGAACTAAAGGTACTAAAATGACCGTAATATATACCATAATTATCATTAGTGTCGAAAAGAAATACGTGGTTTCCCATACCATACAGTATTGGGCTTCCTTGATAATCACCAATGCTTTGTCTATAATATGCTCTGCCTTCAGCGACACTATAAGCTTGCTTGTTTACCCCGCCAGAAGCAAAATCTATCCCCTCATGACCTATGTATTGCTCTGTTCTATCAATTCCTAAGCATGTAATAGGCGGTGCATATTTATCAAAATCCGCATTTATTGTGCTTTCATTATCAGTACTTTTTTCAACAACAAAGCGAGTACCCAGAGGACTTAAGCTGGTCGCCGATGTCGCTGTTCCGTTATTATTATGCATATATCTTTGATTGTAAGGCGATTTAAAGGAAAAGTTACCGATAGTATCGGTTATTATTTCCCATTTCTTCTGATTTTCGGTTGTAGTACTATCTGTCTTTAACATTAATTTTAAGCTGTTATCGCTCATTAAAGTTAAAACATAACTGGAATTTGCCGCCGATTCTAAATAGACATAACCATCAGAACGAGTACTGATTTTCCAAAGGAAGTTGTTTAGGGCCGAATAATCATTAAAAGTGGTTGTAGCCCCGTTTGATAAAGAAGAATACTTCAACAACTTACAGTAGTAACCATCACGAATTAGCACATACTTGTTTTTTACTTCATTTGGTATAACAGGAGTCGTTACAGATTCTGTATACGAACATCCACTTCTTGTGCAGGCACCATTAACTACATTATGCCCACCCAGACTGTTTGTTGAAACACTTGAACCGCAATTACTATATCTTATGCATCTGTTAATACCGCCTTCCATACAGGTCGGCGACACATAAACCACATTATATGCGTGACCCTGTGCAGAAATTGTTATGCTGCTGCCGCAAGAGCTGTATCTTACACATCTTTGCACACCCGCTGTTGTACAGGTTACACCTATATATACAGTATATGAATGTCCGAGTGCCGGAACAGTACCAACTGACATCGTATAACCACATTTTGTACAGGTTTTTAATTGTACTGATAATGATGTGCAGGTTTGAGGCTGATTTAAGTATATTGGTCCATAAGTATGGGTAGTACATATAGCTGCCGCTGCCAAAACAGTATCGCTGTTTAACGGCGTTTGTTGGAATTCTTCCAAATTAAAGCTATCTGATACAAAGGATTCACCTTCATTATGTATATGAGCATCTAACTCAGGGGCTGTTTCAGCAAAGCTGATAACACTAGAAAAGCAGAACAATAAAGCCGTAAAGATAAGAATTTTTACTTTTTTAATATTCATACCTTAACCTTTCCCAAGCGAAATCTATTACTAACAGATTTATATTTCATTTACTCCTATATTTTTTGTTACGCTCAATCTATTTATGAGCCATGGGACTCACCTCTTTCTTATTATTATACATTTATATTATCATGCATAATATTTATTGTCAATACTTTAACTAAAGATATTTTCGACAATGTTCGAAAAAAGTCGCTACAAACGAATAAAAATGAACCCCTCTGCTATTTTTACATAACAGAGGGATATTTTTATTGATTGTTACTGATTGAAATATTCCACAGGGTTAACCCATTCGCCGTTTTTCTTCACTGCGAAATGGATATGCGGGTCTTCGGAAATCTCAATCTCTGCAGTATTTCCAACTGCGCCGATGACATCACCGGCACCGACCTCTTGTCCGACAGCGACAGGCACGCTCTTGTCCAAACCGAAGTAGTACCCCACAAGTCCATCGCCGTGATCAATTATAATACATACACCCCATAGGGCATCGGAATAAATATCGGAAACCACTCCATCTGTCATTGACAAAACAGTTGTTCCAAGCGGTGCGGCAATATCAATGCCGTCATGAGTTTTCCAAACTCCGAGGGTTTTGGATTTAACCAGCTCGTTATTTGAATACGGGTTTAGAATTTCGCCTTGAACGGGCATAATTCCCCTGACCTTCGGCTGAATAAAACGGTTTGCTTCCTCCGACGGAATAGTCGGGTCGACGGCGATAACCGGTTCAATCGGCTGTGTCGTGCTTTCGTCGAGAGGTATATTTTCTGCAGCTTTATTAACGGGGCGGTCGTTTTCAGGATAATCAAATGTGATAATGTCCTCGGTAGAAAATGGTTCATTCTCAAAACCTCCTATTTTACTGATAGCCTGATTATAAGCGAGATAAGTTGATGCACCGACTGCTGTGACGCTTAAGAGCAAGGCTATGGCGAAGCCCTTACCACGCAGAGCACGTCTTACCTTGCTGAATTTTACACGTTTCATTGTTTTTCCTTTCTATACCGACTGGTATCTTCGGTTTTACTGTATAGATAGTTTTAACAATTTTTAACATGATATACATTAGGAAATGTTATTTTTTAAATGTCTCTATAAACCTCTCCATCGAAGCGGTAGTTCCCGTGTTTTTTAGGTACGCAAAGCCTACCTCACGTTTTTTTATCGGATTATCGAGTTCTATTTCGACAAGCTCACCCGACTTAAGCTCCTTTTTTACAAACTCCTTTACAACACAGGCGATACCGAGACCTATTTTTGCAAACTCGATTAGCATATCCATGTCGCTTACCTCAAGAACATTTACGGGAGTAAAGCCCTGCTCCCTAAAATACCTGTCAATGTGCTGCCTTGAAAGATTGTCTTTACCTAGAAGCATTATACTTGCCTGCTCGAAAAGGTTGCTATTGTTATCCCCTTGCAGCCGTTCTAAATTTTTAAGATAAGTACCCGCCGATATAAAAATGTCATGAATTTCACCGAGAGAAAAAAATTCTATATCAGAATAGCTTTCAGGCTTTATCATCAAGGCTATATCTATAAGCCCGTCCTTAAGCGATTTGTAGACCTTTGCCGAGGACATAAGCTCGACGGTGATGTTGACATTCGGATATTTTTCGATATATTCTTTTAAGAAGGGGAGCAGCATATTTTTACAAAGCACACTGCTTGCACCGAGCCTAAGCCGTCCTATACCTAATGTGCTAATGTGCATAAGCTTATCCTCGCCCGCTTTTATTATCTCAAACGCCGAGTTTATTTGTTCATAAAGAATTTTACCCTCGTCTGTAAGCGTTACGCCTCGAGAGTTTCGGATGAAAAGAGCCGTACCTAGGCTTTCTTCAATTTTACCGATTGCCTTGCTGATTGCGGGCTGGCTTATGAAATTAAGCTCAGCCGCTTTTGAAATACTGCCACATTCCGCAACAGCGCAGAATAAGCGGTATCTGTTTAAATTTATGTCTGACAGCATATTTTCACCTATGATATAACTTCTATTCATATCAAGTATTCTTAATATGTATTTGAATTATATCATAATATCTGCTATAATACAATAGTAAAATAAATTCCATAGAAAAGGCGGTAATATCATGGGTATGACAATGTCGCAGAAAATTCTGGCAAGGCACGCAGGGCTTTTTGAAGTCAAGGCGGGACAGTTAATCAGCGCAAAGCTTGATATGGTGCTAGGTAACGATATCACAAGCCCTGTCGCAATTAACGAGTTTAACAAAGCAGGATTTAACAGCGTTTTTGATATTAATAAAATTTCACTGGTAATGGACCACTTTGCTCCAAATAAGGACATCAAGGCGGCTACCCAGTGCAAGCAGTGCCGCGAGTTTGCGGGCAAATATGATATCAAGAACTTTTATGATACTGGAGACATGGGTGTTGAGCACGCACTTCTCCCCGAAAAAGGACTGGTGGGACCTGGTGAGCTAATAATCGGTGCGGACAGCCACACCTGTACATATGGTGCGTTGGGTGCATTTTCGACTGGCGTAGGTTCTACTGACATGGCGGCTGGAATGGCAACAGGAACCGCATGGTTCAAGGTGCCTAGTGCAATCCGCTTTAATCTTACAGGCAGTCTCCCGAAATATGTTTCGGGCAAAGATGTTATTCTACATATAATCGGCATGATTGGGGTTGATGGTGCGTTATATCAGTCTATGGAGTTCGGCGGCGAGGGCCTAAAGAGCCTTTCAATCGACGACCGTCTTTGCATGGCTAATATGGCGATTGAGGCAGGCGGCAAGAACGGCATTTTTGAGGTTGATGAAATTACTCTCGATTACGTAAAGGGCAAGGTGAACCGCCATTTCGATTACTTCACCGCTGATGCTGATGCCGAATATGACAGAATTATCGACATCAATCTATCAGAAATAAAACCGACAGTTGCGTTCCCTCATTTACCGGAAAACACAAAAACCTTTGATGAAATAAGGGACTTAGGCGATATAAAAATCGACCAGGTAGTAATAGGCTCCTGTACAAACGGCAGACTTTCCGATATGCGGCAGGCGGCGGCTATACTTAAAGGCAGGCATGTTGCGAAAAACGTTCGCTGTATTGTAATCCCTGCAACACAGAAAATTTTTATGGAATGTGTCGAGGAGGGGCTGACGAAAATTTTTGTCGAAGCTGGCTGCGTTTTTTCAACTCCAACCTGCGGACCCTGCCTTGGCGGTCACATGGGAATACTTGCTAAGGGCGAGCGTGCTGTTGCTACAACCAACCGTAATTTCGTAGGACGTATGGGACACCCCGAAAGTGAAGTATATCTTGCAAATCCCGAGGTTGCGGCGGCAAGTGCAGTAACAGGCAAAATCAGCTCACCCGAAGAGCTTCTTTAAGAAAGGTAGAGTAAAGAGAATGAATGCACAAGGAAAAGCTTTTAAGTACGGAGACAACGTTGACACCGACGTTATAATTCCTGCAAGATATTTAAACACCAGCGATTTCAAGGAGCTTGCGGCACATTGCATGGAGGATATCGACAAGGATTTCGTGAATAATGTAAAAAGCGGTGACATAATGGTCGGCGAAATGAATTTTGGCTGCGGCAGCTCTCGTGAGCATGCACCGATTGCAATTAAGGAAAGCGGCATCGCCTGCGTAATTGCGTCTACATTTGCCCGCATTTTCTACCGCAACGCAATCAACATCGGGCTCCCTATCCTTGAATGTGACGAGGCGGCAAAGGATATTAAAGCAGGCGATGAAATCAAGGTGGATTTTGACAGCGGCGCAATCGTGAATTTAACAACAGGTAAAAGCTATAAAGCCGAGGGCTTCCCCGAATTTATTAAAAAGATTATCGAGAGCGGCGGGCTTTTGAATTCGTTAAACGCGGGGTCATAAAGATGATAATAAAATACAGAAACCAAAGCGGCGGTCTAACACTGGTAAAATGCAGAAAAATATCTGTAGAAAAAAATTCACTCAGCGGTAAAGATAAAAAGTTTGCAATAACGGCAATTTGCTCTGAAAATGTATTGGTTAACGAAACTGTTGGCTTTTTTGCAACTCAAGAGGATGCAAATACCGCTCTCGACAAAATAAGTGAATTTTACGCCGAGAACAGCCGAGGGGTGTTCGACATGACAAAGCTTGAAGAAAAAAACGAAAGGGAAGAACCTAGATGGTAAAAAATATTGCAGTAATTAAGGGTGACGGTATAGGCCCCGAAATTATCGACGAAGCCGAAAAAATACTTAATAAAATAGCGGAAAAATACGGACATGAGTTTAAATATACCGATGTAATGATGGGTGGCTGTGCTATTGACACAACTGGTGTACCTCTCCCCCCCAAAACAATTGAAGTTTGTAAAAAAAGCGACAGCGTGCTTTTAGGTGCTGTCGGCGGTCCAAAATGGGATAAGGGACCGGGTCATCTTAGACCCGAAGCAGGACTTCTCGGTATTCGAGGGGAGCTCGGCTTATTTGCGAATATCAGACCTGTTCAGCTTTTTAAGGCCTTGGCAGGCGCTTGCCCTTTAAAGGATGTCGAAAACATTGATATAATCATAGTTAGAGAGCTTATTGGCGGTGCTTATTTTGGCGAAAGAAAAACTTATACCGACGAAAACGGACACAAAACTGCATACGACACCATGAAATACAGCGATTATGAGATTGAAAGAATTGCGAAGGTTGCTTTCCGTTTAGCAGAAAAACGCCGTAAGCAGGTAATGAGTGTAGATAAGGCGAACGTTCTCGACAGCTCAAGGCTGTGGCGTGAGGTTGTGCACAAGCTTTATGACAATACCTCTGAATATAAGAATATAACGCTTTCAGATATGCTCGTGGATAATGCGGCAATGCAGCTTATCAGAAACCCCAACCAGTTTGACGTGTTAGTAACTGAAAATTTATTCGGAGACATACTTTCCGATGAAGCCAGTATGCTTACAGGCTCGCTCGGTATGCTGCCCTCTGCAAGCCTTTCGGAAGGGGCTCTCGGCTTATACGAACCCAGTCACGGCTCTGCGCCCGATATTGCGGGACAAAATAAAGCAAATCCTATCGCAACCATTATGTCAGCCGCAATGATGCTGCGCTTCAGCTTTGACATGGAAAGGGAAGCTGACGACATCGAAAACGCTGTCACAAAGACACTTGATGCAGGCTACCGTACAGGCGATATAATTAGCGGCAATGATAATGAAACGCTTCTTTCATGTACCGAAATGGGCGATAAAATAGCTGAATTTATTTAAAATAAATTTTACCGCTTGACAAAAGCTAAGTTTTATGTTAGCATGTTCTTGAACAATATATTAGATTAAAGGCATTGACGGGGAGCAAAGTATTGCGGCGCTTTCAGAGAGTCTGCGGGAGGTGCGAGCAGGCAGCAACGCTATATGATTAAATCACCCCTGAGCTGTCCGACGAAATGTTACACAAAGTAGTACGGAACGGTTCCCACCGTTATTGGGGTATGTGTTGAACGACACAGATGAGAGGCGTAATTTTTACGCAATTAAGAGTGGTACCGTGGAAGCTATAAGCTTTCATCTCTTTAAGTTTATTAAGAGATGAAGGCTTTTTTATTTTATTTTTGGAGGTATTTATGAAGCTAAGAGGAGCAGATATATTAATAGAATGTCTACTGGAGCAGGGGACAGAAGTAGTTTTTGGTTATCCCGGGGGCGCTGTGCTTAATATTTACGACAGCCTGTATAATTACCGTGATAGAATTAAGCACATACTCACCTCTCACGAACAGCATGCAGGTCATGCGGCGGACGGTTACGCAAGAGCCACGGGGAAAACGGGTGTCGTTATAGCCACAAGCGGACCAGGTGCCACTAATCTCGTAACCGCAATAGCAACGGCAAACATGGACAGCGTACCGCTAGTGGTAATTACTGGGAATGTGGATTTAAAGCTCTTAGGTCTCGATAGCTTTCAAGAGGTTGACACCACGGGGGTAACAATGCCGGTGACTAAGCATAATTTCCTTATCCGTGATATTAATACGCTTGCTGATACGGTCAGAAAAGCGTTCTTTATCGCAAATGACGGACGCAAGGGACCTGTGCTTATAGATATTCCGAAGGATATAACCGCTCAACTTACTGAATATGAAAAAAGCGAGCCTATACCTTCCCGTAAGAAAATCAATCCTAATTTCGAAAAGCAGTTAAAAATTGCCGAGGACTTAATTAAAGCCTCTGAAAGACCTTACATCTACACTGGCGGCGGTGTGATTTCGTCAGGTGCCTCGAATGAGCTAGGTTTATTCGCAAGGATTATTGATGCTCCCGTTTCGTCGTCACTTATGGGACAGGGCTGTTACGACCAGACGGACGAAAGATATATCGGAATGCTCGGTATGCACGGGACTAAGGCGGCGAGCAAAACCTTATCGGACTGTGACCTATTTATTGCGCTGGGTACTCGTTTTTCCGACAGAGTAATCGGCGACCCTAAAACCTTTGCAATGCATGCGAAAATTCTTCATATAGATATAGACGAGGTTGAACATTCGAAGAATGTTCCTGCTCATGCCGAGGTGACAGGAGACATAAAAGATGCTTTAGCTTATTTGAACCGTGTTTTGCCAAGGAGAAACAATACAGAGTGGGTTAAAAATGCCCATGACTCCTATATAAACGATGCGGTTCATCAAGTGGGAACCGACGAGCTGCCTGTTACCCCCGAAGCCGTTATCGGCAAGCTTTGCGAGCTTACGGAAAACAAGGCGATAATTACCACCGAGGTTGGGCAAAATCAGATGTGGGCGGCAATGTATTATAACCAAAAGGAACCACGCACCTTTATTTCAAGCGGAGGGCTAGGCACCATGGGCTTTGGGCTGGGTGCCGCAATCGGCGCAAAAACTGGACGTCCCGATAAAGCAGTAATAAATATTGCAGGCGACGGTTCGTTCGGAATGAACATGAATGAGCTTATAACCCTCTCGAAGCATAATATTCCGCTTATTCAGCTTGTGCTGAATAACAACGTCCTCGGCATGGTAAGGCAGTGGCAGAGATTATTTTACGACAAGCATTTTTCCGAGACCACGCTCGACAGGAATATTGATTATATAAAGCTGGGTGAGGCTTTCGGTATAAAAGCGTTTGTTATCGAGAAAATTGAGGACATTGAGCCAGTGCTTAAAGAAGCGCTTGAAATTTCAAAAACCGCTCCTGTGCTGATAGAATGCAGGATTGACAGAGATATAAATGTACTGCCGATGGTGCCTGCGGGTAAGGACTTATCGACACCGATACTTGAAATCAAGATTGATTAGGGAGATTACAATGGAACGACAGCTTTTAACCTTAAAAACCGAGAACAGTTCGGGTGTTATGCGTAGAGTTACAGGGGTATTGTCACGAAAAGGGCATAATATGTATTCCCTCCACTGCGACCCCACCGAAAACAGCGAGGTTTCGGAAATGAAAATAGTAATTGAATGTACCACAGCCGAAGCCGAAACGATGCTAAAGCAGCTTAATCGCTTATATGACGTATTTGAAGCCACGCTAACGGAAGCTTAGTTTGAAATGACTTATTGCATTTCAAACCCGCCTATACACGCTCAAACATTAATACTCGCGCGTATAGGCTCTATATGAAGGAGTTATAGAAATGAACAAGACAGCACTCGAAATATTTGACTCGACCCTAAGAGACGGCGCACAGGGCGAGGGTATAAGCTTCTCGGTATCAGATAAGCTTAAAATTTTGACTATCCTTGACGATTTCGGCATCTCGTATATCGAGGCGGGAAACCCTGGTTCTAACCCAAAGGATTTAGAATTTTTCCAAAAAGCTAAGGAAATAGAGCTTAAGAATGCAAAGCTTGTTGCCTTCGGCTCAACCAAGCGTAAATTCATTAAACCCGAAGAGGACGACAATCTCAATGCACTCCTTACCGCCGACACCGAATATATTTCTATATTTGGAAAAAGCTGGGATATGCATGTAACCGAGGTACTTGGCACCACCCTTGAGGAAAACCTCAATATGATAAGTGAAACCATCAAGTATCTCGTAAACAAGGGGAAGAAAATCTTCTTCGACAGCGAGCATTTTTTCGATGGATATAAAAATAATCCCGACTATGCAGTCGAGACCTTGAAAGCAGCGGCAGATGCAGGTGCAAGCCGTCTAGTCCTGTGTGACACCAACGGCGGCTGTTTCCCTGAGGAAATAGAGCTGATTGTAGATGCGGTAAGAGCCGAAACAGAAACACCCCTAGGTATTCATTGCCACAACGATAACGCTTGTGCGGTAGCGAACAGCATACAGGCTGTTAGGTGCGGTGCCGTGCAGGTTCAAGGAACCTTTATCGGAATAGGCGAACGCTGCGGCAACACAAATTTATCGACGGTTATAGCGAATTTGCAGCTTAAATATAATTTCGATATTGTTCCCCCGAAGAACCTTGCCGCTCTAAAGGAAACCTCGCATTATATCGCAGAGGTGGCAAACCTTGCACTTCCGAGCTCAATGCCTTATGTCGGAAATTCTGCCTTTGCACATAAGGGCGGAATGCACGTTGATGGTGTCAGTAAGATTGCTCACAGCTTTGAGCACGTTTCGCCCGAGCTTGTAGGGAACGAGCGTAACTTTCTGCTCTCTGAGGTATCTGGCAGAAGTGTTCTTGCTAAGAAAATAAGCACAGTTGTAAGCGGCTTTGATAAAAACTCTCCCGAGATTAAGACACTCACCGATAAAATCAAGGAAATGGAGCATCAGGGCTATCAGTTTGAAGCCGCAAACGCAAGCTTCGAACTGTTAGTGTTGAAGGAGTTAAATAAATTTTATTCCTTCTTTGAAATAGTTGATTTTAAGGTTATCTCATCGCAGCTAACTGATGGATTGTCTGCTCCCGCAAGCGCAATGGTTAAGATAAAGGTCGGCGAAAGATACGAAATAACAGCCGACGAGGGCGACGGTCCTGTAAACGCAATAGACAAAGCACTTAGGAAGGCTCTTGAGGTATTCTATCCCGCACTCTCGAGAATGAGACTGAGTGATTATAAGGTTCGTGTAATAGACACAGGCGAAAGCACCGCTGCCACAACGAGGGTTTTAATCGAAAGCACCGACGGAAAGAGCGTTTGGACGACAGTCGGCGCCTCAAAGGACATAATCAGCGCTTCAATCACGGCATTAACCCATTCGCTCGAATATATGCTTCATATCAGCGCTGAGCATAACTATAATTTATAGTTTCCGACCCGAACCTATCTCAAAATGATATTTTACAATACCTAAATCGATTTTAGAATTCGATCCCTTAAGTGCCTTGGCTTTTACGGTATCCCCATCAAGCTCGAATAGGAATTTCTGCTGATTAATCGCCGTGGGTGCAAGCTGAACCATTTCCATGCCTGATATAAACCAGTCGGGAATGTTTTCGGCACGAGCTGTATCAGATAATTCCTCAATAGACTTGGTTTTTCTGCTGACACCCTGTATTTCACCGTAACCTAGCGAGATAACGAGAAGAAGCTTTTCACCCTCATTCAGTATCACCTTGCTTTTGTTTTTGCTGTAAGTCATAGCCACCCAGCAGGTGTTTAAGCCTAGCATTTGCGCCTTTATGACGATGCGTTCGCCGTAGTAGCCGCACTCTTCTTCAAAATCATCGCCTTTCTTTCCGACAAGTGCGATATAATTACGGACGTTTCTAAAACGTCCGTATTTTGCCATCATACCCGAAAAAGCATCAGGTTCATCTAATACAAGCTGGATATTAAGACCGCTTTCCTTATTGCAATCGGCGATTTCCTTCAAAAGCTCGGCTTTAACCTCGCCCTCGATTTTCTTATCAGTGTACTGCCTTACAGAATGTCTCGCTTTAATCGCTTCGATAATGTTCATAATAATCACCATTTCACGTTATCCCCCATAAATATATTTACTATTTACATCATAACATATCTTGCAATAAATGTAAATATATGTTAAAATGTATTAATTAAATTTGTTTTGGAGGGCTTATGTTTAAAACCTTAAAGGAAGTTAAAAGCTATATCAGAGAAAACGAAATAAAAATGGTCGATTTCATGATGATTGACCTTAACGGGCGTTGGAGACATCTAACCATGCCTGTGGCTAGACTGACCGAGGATACATTAAAGTACGGCATCGGCTTTGACGGCTCAAATTATGGCTTTGCGCCTGTTGAAAGCAGCGACATGGTTTTCGTTCCTGACCTTTCCACCGCATATATTGACCCCTTTCAAGAAGTCAAAACACTTGCAATGATAGGAGACGTTTTTGTAATATCTCTCCCCGACAACTATCGTTTCGACCAGGACCCCAGAAACGTTGCCGTTCACGCAGAGGAGTATCTCAAAAAAAGCGGGATAGCCGACGAAATGAGGATAGGTCCCGAGTTCGAATTTCATGTTTTCGACCATGTAAGCTACCAGACCGCCCCAAATGATACAAGATTTAGGCTCGACACAAACCAGTCCGAATGGAATTATGGAAATAATGAGCATAATCTCGCTTATAAGCTTCCGAAAAAGAGCGGTTACCATGCGGCTCCTCCCCTTGATAAGCTTGCAGGCTTCAGAAGCAGGGTAACAATGCTTATGGAAAATCAAGGCATCGGCGTAAAGTATCATCATCACGAGGTAGGCGGCTCAGGACAGCTTGAAATAGAAGTCGAGTTTGGCACCATGCTCGAAATGGCCGATAAAACTATGATGACAAAATACATAATCAAGAATGCCGCAATTGCCGAGGACAAGACTGCGACCTTTTTACCCAAGCCGATATATGGCGAAGCTGGTAATGGTATGCACGTCCATATGCATCTTTTCAAAGACGGTAAGCCTATTTTCTACGATGAGAAGGGCTACTCGCAGCTTAGTGAGGAAGCGCATTATTTTATGGGCGGACTCCTAAAGCATGCACCCGCACTCTGCGGCTTCACAAACCCCAGCACTAACTCGTATAAAAGACTGGTTCCAGGCTACGAGGCACCCGTAACAATAGGCTATGCAACCTCAAACAGAAGCTCGGTAATCAGAATACCTGCCTACGCAAAGGAGCCTAATGCCAAGCGTTTTGAGCTTCGGAACCCCGACGGCACCTGTAATCCATATTATGCCTATGCCGCAATTTTGATGGCAGGAATAGACGGAATAAAGAACAAGATAGACCCGAAAAAAGAGGGCTTCGGTCCTTACGACTTCAATCTCTATACTTTAACTCCAGAGGAGCAGAAGAATATCAAGCAGCTCCCTAGAAGCCTTGACGAAGCCTTAAATGCGCTGGAAGCCGACCACGATTTCTTAACAGCGGGTGGTGTATTCCCAGAAAGGCTTATCGAAATCTGGCTCAAGAATAAGCGTGCCGAGGCGGCAAGGTACAATACAATGCCTCAGCCGATTGAGTTTGAGATGTATTACGATTTATAAAATTATGAGGGGTTGTGACGAATGTGTTTCGTCACAGCCCCTCTATCCTTATATTAAAAATCATCAGAGGACATTACAAGTCCTTTTTTTGCGTTTATAGTTACTGTCGTTCCAGACTTTAAGATTTTAGTAGCGTTAGCAGCTCCCACTATTACGGGGATATCAAGGGTTAAGCCGACTACTGCTGCATGACTTTGAAGTCCGTCTCTTTCGGTGATTATGCCCTTTGCAGATTTTAAGATACGCATTATATCATTACTGGTTTCCTCAATTACAAGAATGACACCGTTTTCGAAGTCTCTGAGTGCTTCCTCATTATCTTTTACCACGCAAATCGGTGCAGTTGTCACATGCTCGGTTATACCAGTACCTGTCACTAAAACGTTACCGACAACATGAACCTTCATCAGATTAGTTGTACCAGGCACCCCGAGCGGAACTCCAGCGGTGATTACAACTAAATCGCCCGATTCGAGATAACCCTCCTCCTCGGCTCTGGTTACAGCATGATTGAACAACTCGTCAGAATTATCCTTTTCCTCTGCAAGGATTGGTATAACCCCCCAGCTCAGGTTTAGCTGTCGCCATGTTTTTTCAAGCGGGGTACAGCCCAGAATAGGCTGATAGGGACGGAATTTTGAAAGCAGCTTTGCGGTATTCCCCCCTTGCGTAACGGTTAAAATCGCCTTGGCATTTAAGTCCATTGCGGTGGTTACCGTTGCGTGTGAGATAGCATTTGTTACATTAAGGTTAGCGTCATCGTCACGCTGACGGAAACGCTTTCTGTAATCTATGGTTCTTTCGGTCGTCTCGGCAATCTTCACCATAGTCCTAACGGCCTCTATCGGATACGCTCCCGCCGCAGTTTCGCCTGAAAGCATTATTGCGCTGGTGCCGTCATAAATCGCATTAGCAACATCGGTGGTTTCGGCTCTAGTAGGTCTCGGATTTTTCACCATTGAGTCAAGCATCTGCGTTGCTGTGATTACCTGCTTGCCTGCATTGTAGCCCTTCTTTATCAGCATTTTTTGAATACGAGGCAGCTCCTCGAAGTCGATTTCGACACCCATGTCGCCTCTTGCAATCATTATGCCGTCGGAAACTCTGATAATGTCGTCGATATTATCAACGCCGTCCTGATTTTCGATTTTAGCGATAATTTTTATCGCGCTGCCGCCGTTTTCTTGTAAAATCTTGCGGATTTCAAGGATATCCTCATCTGAACGCACAAATGAAGCCGCAACAAAATCGAAGCCCATTTCACAGCCGAAAATAATATCGCTCTTGTCTCTTTCAGATACATAAGGCATGGAAAGCTTTCTGCCTGGGAAGTTGCAAGACTTGTTGTTTGAAATAATTCCGCCGTGGACTACCTGTGTAATAATATCAGTACCGCCCTCGCAAGGCTCAATTCCTGTGACCTTAAGCTCAATTAAACCGTCATCGATGAGGATTTTGGTGCCGATTTCAATATCGCCAGGCAGCTCCTTATAAGTAATTGAAATACGATTTTCGTCGCCCGTACATTCGGCAGTGGTTAGAGTAAAAGTACCCTTGTCCGAAAGCATAACCTTGCCGTCCTTAAATAAGCCTACTCTCACCTCTGGACCTTTGGTGTCGAGGAGTGCGGCAACGGGTAAGCCAAGCTCATCGCGAATACGCTTAACCTGTAAAAAGGTCTTTTTATGGCTTTCATGGTCGCCGTGTGAGAAGTTCTGTCTTGCCACATCCATGCCGTTTTTCATCAGCTCACGCAGGATTTCGTCACTCGAGCTTGCAGGTCCAAGTGTGCATACGATTTTTGTCTTTTTCATAGTTTTATTCTCCGATTTTTCTACACAGTATATTTATTTTAAGGTATAACAAATAATCTCATAATCATAGGGTGGTACCTGTACCACACCCTTATCTCTCGCCATATTTTTACGCCTCATGAACTTGAAGCCTGTAATTTTTTCTGGCGGAAATTCCAAGGGAAATCGCTGTGAACGCTTCGATTTATTCAGATAAACGACAACGCCCTCTTTGCTTTCTCTGTCGTATCTTGTGAAAATACAGGTGTCGTTTGTTACTAGCTCGAACCTGAAGCCACCCTTTGCCAGGCATTTGCAATTTGCTCTTATTTCACCCAGCTCCCCTACGAAAGCCAGTAAATCCGTGTCCTCGTTCTCCCAAGGATAGGTGCGTCGGTTAAAAGGGTCCTTATACCCCTCAACCCCCGCTTCGTCACCGTAATAAACGCACGGTACACCAGGGAGAAAGAACTGGAACACCATTGCGCATTTTATGAGTGCAATTCCGTACATGTATTCAGCATCGCTCAACGCCTTTGTGGACTGCCACTCTCTGCCGTTGCCGCCGACTGGCTCGCCGCCAAGCCTTGTTAAGGCTCTCTCAGTATCATGTGTGGATATGAAGTTCATCAGAACATCAATAGATGGCTTAGGATAATGCTCCAGAATAGTCATTACGCCGTCTCTGAAATACACAGGGTCGGAATACTTAACATAATTCAGTATCAGCTCCTTAAAGGGATAATTCATAACGCTGTCAAGCTGATTTCCTGTTAGATATCTCCGTCTCACTCCGTAGCTTTCCTTATTAGATGCGTCCTCCCAAACCTCGCCGTACAGGACCTTATCCTCGCCCATCGCTTTAATGGCAATACGGATATTATCAATAAATTCGTCAGGAAGCTCATCTGCAACATCAAGCCGCCAGCCCTCAGCACCGAGACTAATCCACTTTTGGAGAATACCACCCTCGCCGCAGATATATTTTGTATAGTCGGGGTTGTTTTCATTCACGTTCGGCAGTGTGTTGATACCCCACCACGACTCATAAACCTCGGGATATTTCGAGAAGCTGTACCAGCCTCTGTATGGGCTTTCGGGGTCTCTAAAAGCACCGCTATGCTCCCCATATCTGCCGTATTTGTTGAAGTAAACGCTGTCCGCTCCCGTATGACTGAATACACCATCGAGAATTATTTTTATACCGAATTCTTCCTTAGCGGCTCTGCATAATTCCTTAAAATCTACCCCATTACCTAGCATTGGGTCAATTTTTTCATAGCTTGCGGTATTGTAGCGATGATTTTCGTGCGCCTCGAAAATCGGGCACAAATAAATACAGCTTACACCGAGCGAAAAGAGATAGGGCAGCTTTTCCTGTATACCCTTCAGGTTTCCGCCGAAATAATCTTTGTTTGTGATTTTTCCCATATTGTCGGGGCGCCAATCGGGACATTCGTTCCAGTTGGTGTGAAGCTTCCTATCACTAGGCACTATATCGCTATCCCCCAGCGTTCCCCCATGTGCAAACCTGTCGGGAAAAATCTGATAAATCAGTCCGCCCTTTAGCCAGTCGGGGGTGGTCATGCCTTTTTCATACACAGTTAGCTGAAAAAGCTCGTTTCCATCCAAGGCTCCCTCGCTTGCACCCTTTCTCTTAATGTAGAGCCTGTTATTATTCTGCATAAAGAAGAAATAATAATGATGCAGTCCGAGATTGTTCGGCGAAAAGTCACAGCTATACACAGCATAGCCGTCCTCTGAATCGTGAAAATCGAACTGTATGAACCGCTCCTTAAAGCCTGGTCGAAACATAACCAGTGTCGGCTGTTCAACCACCATATAATCGGGAAACCGAAGCTTGAAGCTACAGCTCTGAAACTGACAAATTGCTCCGAAAACGTCCTTATATTCGGTGTCGAAGCAGTCATAAATCGGCTTATTAATCTTTTTCACACAAATCACTCCATATCCTAGAACAAGGCTGCAACACACAGTTTACAGCCTTTTCTCTATATTATTCTAAATTCCAAATTGAATTGGCATACTCACGTACAGCACGGTCTGCTGAGAAGAAGCCTGCCTCTGCAATATTGACAAGCGACATCTTGTTCCATTTAAGTATGTCTCTATACGTTTCGCTAACCCTACCCTGTGCGGCTCTGTAACTATCGAAGTCTGCCAGACACATATATCTATCGCTGTATTTTAAGGTATCGGCAAGGTCTCCGAAGGTCATTCCGTTGATACCGTGGTAAATGCGGTCAATAGATGCTCTTACAATCTGATTTTGATTGTAAATAATCTCGGATTTATAATCATTTATATACGCAAGGTTTGCTTCGGGGGTGCTCATTCCGAAGATGAAGATGTTATCGTCCCCAACCTTCTCGTGAATTTCCACATTTGCACCGTCATAGGTACCAAGGGTTAACGCACCGTTAAGCATAAGCTTCATGTTTCCAGTTCCGCTAGCCTCAGTTCCCGCAAGCGAAATCTGCTCAGAAATTTCAGATGCAGGCATAAGTCTCTCAGAAAGCGTTACACAGTAATCCTCGAGGAATACTACACTCAGCTTATCACTAATGGCTTTATTACGGCGGATTTCCTCCGAAAGGCACCAGATAAGCTTTATAATCTGCTTCGCAAGATAATATCCTGGAGCCGCTTTAGAGGCAAAAATATAGGTCTTAGGTACAAAATCGGCATTCGGATTTTCCATCAAATAATTATAATCTGCGATTATATTAAGTGCGTTAAGCTGCTGTCTCTTGTATTCATGGAGACGTTTAACCTGAACGTCAAAAATGCTGTCAATATTGAGGTTAATACCGTTCGACTTTTTAACATGCTTTGCAAACTTTTCTTTGTTCAAACGCTTAATAGCAGCAAGCTCTTTTAATATAGATGCATCGTTCTCAAATACACGCAGCTTTTGAAGCTCTGCGGCATCTTTCTTGAAGCCCTCGCCGATGGTTTCGCAAAGAAGCTCAGTTAGCGGACGGTTTGACTGTAACAGCCAGCGTCTGTAAGCGATACCGTTGGTAACGTTTTTAAACTTTATGGGCTTATCCTCGTACTGCTCCTTGAATACCGATTCCTTGATAATCTCGGAGTGAAGCTTCGACACGCCGTTTACAGAGTGGCAGGCATCGAGGCACAAATTCGCCATTTTAACCTTGCTGTTAGTAACAGCGGAGAGACGCTCAACCTTTTTATAATCTTCTAGTCTGTTGGTTAAGCCCTCGCAGTAGCGACGGTTGATTTCGCAGATTATTCCATAAATACGAGGTAAAATTCTCTGCATCAAATCCTTATCCCAGGTTTCAAGAGCTTCCTGCAAAACGGTGTGGTTGGTGTATGCAAAGGTATTCTGAACGATATGCCATGCCTTCGCCCAGCTGTAACCGCAGTCGTCAAGGAGTATTCTCATAAGCTCAGGTATCGAAAGCGTGGGGTGAGTGTCATTGATATGAATGGCAGCCTTCTCGTGAAGGTTGTCAAGTGTGCCGTAAATGTTCATGTGGCGCATTACTATATCTCCGATAGACGCCGCACACATAAAGTACTGCTGACGTAACCGAAGCGCCTTACCCTCGAGGTGATTGTCGTTAGGATATAGAACCTTTGTCAAAGCGTTCGCAATGTTATTTGAACCCATAGCGGTACCGTACTGTCCCTTATTAAACGCACTCATGTCGAAGGACATGGTTTGCGCCTTCCAGAGTCTCAGCTTGGAAACACCCTTACTGTCGTATCCCGAAACGTACATATCGTACGGAATAGCTTGAACCGTCTGATAATTAACATGTGAAAGATGGTGGTAATCATCTTCCCAGTATTCGAGAATTTCACCCTCAAAATGCACCTCGATTGCCTGGTCGGGCACAGGCATAAGCCAGACACCGCCGCCAGGCAGCCAGTCATCGGGAAGCTCGGTCTGCCAACCCTCCTCGATTTTCTGACGGAAAATTCCAAATTCATATAGGATTGAGTATCCAGTTGCGGGATAATCGCAGGTAGCCAGTGCATCCATATAGCAAGCCGCAAGTCTGCCGAGGCCACCGTTGCCAAGTCCAGCATCGGGTTCCTCATTGTAAACCTTGCTTATATTGATATTAAGCTTTTCCTTAAGAACCTTTTCAGCGACCTCGTTTAAGCCTAAATTAAATAAATTAGTCTTAAGCGAACGTCCCATTAGGAATTCCATTGATATATAATAAACCTGCTTTGCACCCATGGAATTTTTTTCTCTCATAAAGGTGTGGCGCTTTTCCTTCAGATAATTTACGATTATCATGGACATTGCTCTATAAATTTGCGTATCGGAAGCCTCTGTCGGCGAAATGCGGAAGTCAAATTCTAAAATTCCGCATAGCTGACGATAAAATTCCTCAGCAGCAATAGGTGTGTTCATATAATTTCCTTTCTGTTTTCGAGAATACCTTGACAAAAAAATGTCGATATATTACATTATATAATAACTTACGCATTATTTCAATACAAAATAATAACTAAAATGTTAATTAATTGTAAAGAATCGGTGTTAAAAACAACTATTTTTTAAGCTTTAAGGCTTTTTTAACCTCGGCAACCGCTCCTGTAACCGTCACTATCAGCAAATTGTCATGGCTCATGAGCTTGGTTTTACCCCTTGGTATAATAAATTCGTCACCTCGCATTATCGAAATAATGTTGCAGCTTTCGGGAAGCTGTATCTCCGAAATAGTCTTGTGCGAGAGTGCATAATTATCGGGAAGCTGTATTTCAACGAGGCTTGCTTTTCCATCGTTTAACGGGAATACCTCTTTTAAAAGAGAGCTGTCAACCTCGCGTTCAAGCTGCCTTATGATGTTATCGGTGGCACTTATTACGAAATCTATTTCGAAAAATTTCATGGCGGTGACATTTTTGGGGTTATTTACCTTTGCAATCGTTTTCTTCACATTGTAAAGCCGTTTCGCAAGCTGGCAAACCACCAGATTATCCTCGTCCTTGCCAGTTACAGCAATAATTGCATCGCAGTGCTTAATCCCCGCCTGCTCGAGAACCTTTATACCAGTTCCGTTGCCGAGTACTACCGATACATCAAGCTCGTTCGCAAAGATTTGGCTTCTCGCCCGGTCTATCTCGATTATCGAAATATCATATTCACCGCTTTTTAAGTTTTTGGCTAGGTAATAACCTATTTTACCACCGCCAACTATGATTATTTTCATTTATATCACCATTTTACCTATATGACCACTCGTGTAAGTAGGAGCCTGTCACCCTCAGCAAACACTATATTATTATTATTTGCAAGTTTAACACTGCCGTCAGCGTGAATAATTCCGTAGAGCAGCTCACCCTCATCGTATACCACATCATACGCCTTAAGCCCGATATAATCCTTCGGAATATCAAAGGTGTAAAATTTGAGCTGTTTCTCCCCATAATGCAGAAACTGAACATCTTCGTATTCGTCCAGCACAGCGGTAATGGCATCGACTGTCAGCTTCGTCGAGCATATCGTGTGAAGCCCGAAGCTTTCGAAAATTTCCGCTTTATCATTATTAAACACACGGGTAAGCACCACGGGTACATGGTATATATCCTTTGCTATTTCTGAAACCATTATATTCGTATTTTCATCGTCTGTTACCGTACATACTACGTCGCAGGAGGCTATTCCCGCTTCCTTTAAGACGTCATTATCGATAGGCACTCCGCAAAACACCAATCCGTCAAAATTCGTCAGCTCGTCAAGTCTGGCCTTGCTTTTTTCAAGCACCGCAACGTCGTGACCGCTCTCGGAAAGCTGTAATGCAAGGCTTGAGCCAACACGTCCGCACCCGACTATCAATATGTTCAAAACTCCAACTCCTCACCAGTTTGTAAATACTGTATCTGGTCTCCCAAATGCAGCTTTAACCTTTCGTAGCCCTTTTGCCCTGTACAATGGCAGGTATAAATAGGACCTACCTCATTCTTAATTATCTCGTCTGCAAGCTCCTCAATGTATTCATTGGTGCAGTTTAGCTGCTTTGCAGAGCTTCCCATCAGATGAAGCCCTCCAATTATACCATGAATTGTGACACCAGGCCATGTGTGGCGGACCGTCTTTATTATGTTTATTATTCCACGATGTGAGCAGCTTGATACAATTACGCAGCCGTCAGTTACCTCATTTGTCGGAAATATTACCATGAAAAGCTCATGCTCAAAGTCGTCGGGCATAAATTTCCCGTTCTTTTTCATTAATAATGATTTGTCGTTTGTTATATAAGCGGGGTCTCCTATTTCGTCAGATAATAGATATACGCCCTCAACAACCTTTTGGAAGCTTTCGAACAAAACCAGCTTTTCCTTGTGTTTATCGAAATATGATTTACTTAAGGATATCGGAACCTTAAGTATTCCCGCCTGCTTATAATATTCCTTTGCGGCGTTTTTTTTCGCAAATACTCTGACACGGCTGTTTTGCCGCAGAAGTGCATCGAGCCCGCCCGTGTGGTCAATATGATTATGCGAGATAATTGCGGCGGTTATGCTTTTTATATCCACGAGCATTCTCTCCGCATTCTTAATAAAATGGTCAGAAGCTCCCGTATCAAAGAGTAACTTACTCCCCTTGTGTTCAATATAAAACGACAGCCCATGCTCAATATATAACTTCTCGGTAGCCGATGTGTTTTCAATTAATGTAAGCAGCTTCATTTCAAATGTTCCTTTAAACAATTTTCAGTCGGCTACTCTATAAAAAGCAGCCAACTGAAACATAATATTCTAAATAATTCTCACTCCATGAACCGTTGACTTAACCTCAACATTACCGTTTTCGGGATGGAAGAAAACGGTACGTCCATAATTTAGACCTGTGTCGCTCGCAACTATCGGTATTTTTAGCTTTGCCAGTGCCGCCTTAACCGCCGTAACATTACGCTCACCTATATTAAACCTGTCCGACGAAATCGAAAACATCAATGCACCGCCCGTTATCTTTGCGGTGATTCTTGAGGGAGACGCTCCCATCGAAACCATTTTCTGAAACATATCGGGGATTGCGGTGTCAGCGAATTTCATTCTGTTTATTGCCGCTCCGTCTGCGATATTCGTACTGTCAGGCAGCATAATATGCGAAAGTCCGCCTAGGAGAATAGCCTTGTCGTAAAGGCAAATTCCGACACATGAACCTAGTGCATAGGTCACCAGCACGTCGGAACTTTTCGCAATCTTCCAATCGGAAATTCCTACGCTAATATTACTCATATAACACCCAGCTTTCCAAAGAGTAATGATAGAGAATCAACTGTCGGTATCAGCATCATATTTGACTTTATGCTCTTACCGTCTATCTCAATTGATTTATCTATGCAGAGCAGCTTGTCGCCGATAGCACCGAACTCTACTACCGGTACGCTCATAATCGCACCGAGCATATCCACCGTAAAGGACGGAGCCTCGACACCAATTGCCACGTTTGCAAGCGTTGCGATTGCGCTCATGTACGAGCTTCCCATAATATTGCCTATTTCTGAGAGCGCCGATATATCAGCTTCGTCAAGCTCCATAAGGGAAACGTTTTCTTTGCCGAAAAACACGTTTAATATTATTTCCGCAAAATCCTGCTCAATAAGCAGCAGTATCATTCCCTGAATTTCACCCCTCAGACGGATTAATACAGATGCAACCAGCGATTCTGCGTTGCCATTGTTATCTATCGCTTCTTGAAAATCCAGTATCTTTACTGTAGGCAGCTTAATGAGAATTTCCTTCCCTATCATTGAAGAAAGTGCGGTAGAAGCGTTGCCTGAGCCTATATTACCTATTTCCTTCAAGACATCGATTTGCATTTCATTTAAGTCTTCGTATTTTTCTAGCATTTTATTCTATGCCTTTCTGTTTGCTTTATATTTATTATGACAGCAATCAACCACGAAGGTTATTTGCTATACGCATAAGCTCATCGGAGGTTTGCACCAGCTTTGCTGTAAGCTGATATGACCGCTGTGTCTCTATCAGATGCACCATGTCACCCGCTAAATCTACCGTTGACATTTCGAGTGCCATTCTGACTTTATCGAGTGTTTCGTCGGCAGCTGCAGCACCCGAACGCCCTGTTATAACTAGATGATTATTCTGTGCCTGCTCGAGTCCCCAGTTGTTAGGCACCGTAAAGACACCCACCAGCTCCTCGAGTGCGGCATAATCGATTTCGTTTGTTGCAACCTGATTACCCTCCTCATCCTCCTCGGTCATAAAGGGTACCTCGATATGGTTTTTATCGTAGCCCATTACATATTCGCCAGTACCGTTAATCAGCTCCCATGCATTGCTGTCCTCGTTAAAGGTAATATTAAAGGCGCCGTCTCTGGTTAAGAATTCGTTTCCGTATCTGTCGGCTACCATGAAAAAGCCCGAATTCGGCAGTGCAAAGTCAAGCGGCTGGTCGGTTGCGGTGAATAAGCCTTCCTCCCACATTATGTCGGTTTTCATAACATACTGACCGTGGCCTGTTTCCCATTCAGGCTCAGTCTCGCGCTGAATGGAATATATGCAGTCCGCAAAGGACGGACGTTCAGCCTTAAAACCCACTGTATTTATGTTCGCAATATTATTCGAATATATATTAAGTCCTTGTTGCTGAGCAATCATGCCCGACACGCCAGTATAAAACGATATATTCATAAAATCTCCGTTCTAAGCTATGTCATTTTCAGCTATTTTATAAAGCCCAGAATTCCAACTGACTTTCCGTTCATGGTGTCGAGATACTGAAGCATCTTACTGCTAGCCTCAAACAAACGCTGAACCTCCATAGCCTGTGTCATTTCCTTGTTTCCGTCTACATTCGACTTTTCGAATGCACCTTGAATTATTTCGTAGGTTTCACCCTCGGGGAGCGTTTCCTCTCCCTCGTAAAGATAGAGTGCGTTTCCGATTTTACCTACATCTGCATTGGGTGGGATATATTTCAGTAGAAGCTTGTCAATAACACCCTCCTCGCCGTAAATCGTTCCGTCAGCGTCTACCACAAAATCGTCGTTACCGATAAAAATATCGCCGTTTTCCCCTTGAACGCGACCCGCTTTATTGAGTGTCAGATATCCCTCGTCGTCAAGCTCAAACTGCCCGTCTCTGGTCTGATAAATATTGTCATTGGCACCCTTTATGTTAAAATAGACGTTTCCCCAAACCGCCATATCAAAGCGGCTCTCAGTATATTCAAAATTTGACTGCTCTAAATTAACCTTCGCTTGGTCTACATATGTCTGCAAAAATGTGTTGCTAGTCTTAGTTCTGCCTCTGACGAGAATTAACTCCTCCATAAAGGTATTAGTAACTATCTCGTCCTTGCGGTAGCCCGCTGTATTCATATTTGATACATTGTTTGAAATTGCATCTAGCTCACGCTGACGAATTATCATCGCCTGAGCTGCATTATAAAAGCCTCTTAGCATGGTTTACCTCCATTTCAGCTTTTCTAATCCTACTTCCTGATATACTCCTCAAGCCTGCGTTTAAGGAGGAGCATCGATTTTGAGTGGATTTGACACACACGGCTTTCCGTGACACCCAGAACCTTTGCTATTTCGTTAAACTTAAGTCTCTCGTAATAATGAAGCGATATTACCTGCTTTTCCTTGGGGTTCAGAGACTCGATAGCGTTTGCAATTACCGTCTTAAGCTCACGCTCGTACATGCTCTTATCGGCTTCTTCTCCTGCCGACGATGACGCTCTCGTGTCAAAGTTATCCTCGTATAAAAGCTCCTCGAAGGAAAGAGTAATTGTTCCTGCCACATCTGCCATGTTCTTTGCCAGCTTTTCCTTCGTCATGCCCATGTAATTTGCTATTTCCTGATTGGTTGGATGTCTGCCCAGCTCGTTAAAGAGGTGATTATACGCCTCGTCAAGCTCCCTGCCGAACTTGCGCACCTGTCTCGGTATCCAGTCCTGCCTGCGCACATAATCTATTATCGCGCCCTTAACCTTTAGGTTTGCGTAGGTTTCAAACTTTACTCCTCGGTCTAAATCAAAGGTCTCAACTGCACTGATTAAGGCAATTACACCTTCGTTTACTATATCATCGAAGTCGCCGTACTTTGCATAAATATTTCTAAGAGAGATTGCGACGTATTTGACTATATTCATATACATCAGCACCAGCTCATTACGGATACCAATGTCCTTGCTCTCTTTATATTTCGCAAATAATGTCTGACTGTCAACTGCCACGCACGGCACCTCCTCTGCGGTATACTTTGTGTTATGCTATAGTAATGTTACCTACTGCCTGTATCTGTGTGTTATTATCTATTTCGTTATAGGATAACACCGTTAGCCCTGGGATATACTGGTCAATAAGCTTTTTAAAATATATTCTCACTATCGGGGAAGTCAAGGTTATAACATTCGGGAGAACATCTTTAACCTTGTCAACCTCCTCAGTGGTTTTGGTAATTATCATCTGTGCGGTGTCGGGGTCTGGGATATATACACTTCCACGTTCGGTTTTCTTGACGTTTGCTATAATCTGGTCCTCAATTCGAGGGTCGAGTGTAATAACTCTAAGTGAATTTGCCTCGGCAAAACGTCTTGTTATGGTTCTCTTAAGTGCCTGCCTTACATACTCAACCGTTATATCTATATCCTTAAGGCTGCCTGTGTTCTCGGAAAGGGTCTCAAGAATAGTCTCCATATCCCTAATAGGCACACCCTCTTTAAGGAGCATTGCAAGCACTCTCTGAAGGTATCCGATGCTGATAACATTCGGTATCAAATCCTCAATTATTGAGGGGTTAGAGGTCTTGATGTTGTCAACCATAGTTTTAACATCTTGCCTTGAAAGAATTTCGTGGCAGTGCGATTTTATAACCTCTGAGAGGTGGGTTATCATAACTGAAACAGGGTCGATTAGGGTATAACCCGCTACGTCTGCCGCTACCTTCTTATCCTCGCTTATCCAGCGGGCAGGTATTCCAAACGCAGGCTCAACCGTATCTATTCCGTCTACGGGGGTAGTAATATCGCCGTTATCGAGTGCTAGGTAGTGGTCGGCAAGTATTTCGCCTCGTGCCACTTCCTCGCCTTTAACCTTTATAAGATACTGATTAGGGTTAATCTCGGGGTTATTCTTCATTCTGACAGACGGAAACACCATTCCCATTGTCATAGCGAAGTCCTTTCGGAACAGCACCAGACGGTTTATAAAGCTTCCGCCGATTTTTTCATCAACTAAATGCAAAAGACTGTAGCCAAACTCCATTTCAATCTGGTCAACCGATAAAAGCTTAAATACGTTGTCAATGTCTCTGTAATAATCTTCGCCGCTTGCTGGAGCCTGCGCCTGCATTTCGGCGGCCTCGGCTTCTGCCGCTGCACTCTGGACCAGTACCGATTCTTCTCGTTTTTGCCTTGTGAGAAACACGCCGAACGCCACAAGAGCGGCACCAATCATAAACAGAATAGGCTTTGGGAAGCCTGGAATAAACATAAGTACCAGTACTACAAACCCTGTAATCATCATAACCATTGGGTTCTGTGTAAACTGTGCCCTGACCTCACCGTTAAAGTCTCCAGTGCTAGCGGTTCTCGTAACAACCATACCAGTCGCAACTGAAATCAGAAGTGCTGGTATCTGTGAGCATAAGCCGTCGCCGACAGTTGCGATAGAATAGGTGGACAAAACTGAGTTAAAGTCTCCGCCCGCCATCATGCCGATTGCGGCACCTGCTATAAGGTTTACAAGTGCGGTTACAATAGACATCGTAGCATCGCCCTTAACGAACTTCGTAGCACCGTCCATGGAACCGAAAAAGTCTGCTTCTCTTTGAATTTTCGAGCGGCGAACCTTTGCTTCCTCGTCGGTAATTGCACCTGCCGCAAGGTCGGCGTCAATCGCCATCTGCTTACCTGGCATAGCATCAAGTGTAAATCTAGCAGCAACCTCGGATACACGCTCCGAGCCTTTTGTGATAACCAGCATATTAACTAAAACTAGGATTACGAATATAATAAAACCTACAACCGCATTATTTCCCATAACGAATGTGCCGAAGGTTTCAACAACCTTACCAGCGTAACCGCTTTGTAAAATACCTCTTGTGGTCGATATATTGAGCGACAGTCGGAAAACCGTCGTAATAAGCAAAATTGTCGGGAAAATAGAGAACTCCAGCGCTTCCTTAATATACATCGTAATAAGCAGAATAATCAAGGATAACGCAATATTTATCATGAGGAGAAAGTCTATGAGCGCGCCGTCCATGAACTCGTTCAGCGGTATAATGAGCGCAAGCACTATTGCGACTACAAAAACCGCAAAGACGTTGTTCATCATTCTTTTTACCAAACGCTCACCCCCTCATAAGCTATATTTAAACTATTGGGTTGTTTTTACCTGTACTGAGTTTAGGCTTAATGCCCTTTACCTCATACATTTCGGATAAGACAGTCGCAATCGCATTGTAAAGCCCGAACGGGATTTCCTTGCCTACCTCGACGGTCTCGTATAATGTTCTCGCAAGCGGACGGTCCTCTTTGATGAAAATATCGTTTTCGCTTGCTATATCTATAATCTTCAGTGCCAAATTGTCCTTACCCTTGGCAACAACAATAGGTGCTGAACGAATGTTGTCTGTACTATATTTAAGAGCCACTGCGTAATGTGTCGGGTTCCTTACTACCACGTCCGAGGTCGGAACATCCTGCATCATACGATTTTGTGCGATTTCCCTCTGCTTTTGTTTGATTTTGGCCTTGATTTGAGGGTCGCCGTCGATTTGCTTGTACTCGTCCTTGACCTCCTGCTTTGACATTTTCAACTTCTTTTCGTAATTCCACCATTGAAAAATAAAGTCGCCCGCAGCCACGAAGGCAAAAACTACGCTGATTAATATAACTATATTAAAAATGCTGTCGGCTGTAAAAACTACACCCTGTATTACCTCCATATCCGGCAGCAGCTTTATCTTGTCTAGTAAACCCATAATCTGATTGTAAACTATCGCTACTACTGCGATAATCTCGATTATGCCTTTTAGTATTCCTATCAGGGACTGTAGTGAAAAGAGCCTCTTTATCCCTGAAAAGGGGTTAAGCTTAGAGAATTTCGGCTTCAAGCTTTTCATACTGAACAAGCCCTTGGTTTGTATTGTTACGGGCAGCGAACCTAAAAACATTGCCGCAACCAGCATCGGCCCTAGTGTTAAAACGCAGACTACTAACATATTTATTGCGTTTTTGGTGATAAATTCCTCGTTTATAGTAACATTGTCTCCGAGTGCCGATACCCAGTCGGTAACACAGTTCAAAAGAATTTGAAATATGAACTTCGCAAGAAGTGAAAGGATAATGAACATTCCGAGAACCGAAACCATTGTGGTAACTTCTTTGCTTTGTAAAACGTTACCGTCCTTTTCACGGGCATCTTTTCGCTTTTTCGGGGTCGCTTTTTCGGTTTTTTCTTCGCCTGCCATGAAAATCCCCCCTAGTAAAGGCTACGCAAACGCAGTCAGAACACTGCTTAGATTATTCGATAAAATCTCAAGCAGCCTATCCATAAACTCGGAAACAGGCACTGCTATCGCTAGCATAACAAGCAGTCCAATAATAATCTTTAGCTGAATGTTTACTGAGAAAATCTGAATTGTCGGTACCGCCTTCATGATAACACCTACACAGAACTCAACTATCAGCTCAGTGGCTACAATCGGTATTGCAAGCTTTACGGCAAGCACCATAATTTCCCCGAAATACATCGCAACACTTCTCGTAAGAGAAAGCGTAACCTCAGTAAACTCATATCCAATGGGAATAATCTCATACGAGATAGCAAAAAGCTTTATATACTGAAAATGACCATCAGTCAGGAAAAAGTAAAATATAAAAAGGTAATAATACAAATTACCGAAAACTGGCATCTGAATACCAGTGCTTGGGTCCATAGCCTTCGCCATGCTGAGTCCTATTTGGTTATCTATAAGCTCGCCTGCATAAATAAGCACTGTCAGTATCAGGTTCGTTATAAATCCGAAAACCAACCCAATAAGTGCTTCGAGTAAAATCACAAAAACAAAGCCTATTACGCCGTCGGGTACATAACCGGTAGTGCCGCCCATAAAGGTGAGCATAGAAACGGCAAGCACAAGAGAAAGCGAAACTCTTACTCTCATCGGCACATTTTGCCGTCCAAATATAGGGTTGAAGGTAAAAATTCCTGTTACACGGGAAAATACCAGCAAGCAGCCTATAAAGTTATTTATTATTAAATCCCAAATCTGTTCCAATTTAATTAAAACCTACATCAGCTATAAGCGCAAATATGTAATTCATGAAGTCAATAAGCTCGTTTATCATCCACGGACCTAAAACCAAGAGCACAAGTGCAATTAAAACAGCCTTTGGGGTAAAGGTTAGGGTTTGCTCATGAATTTGCGTTGCCGCTTGAAAAATCGCTATTATTAAACCTATCGCCATCGATATAATAAGCAAGGGACCTGCAAGCTTGAAGGCTAAATTCATCGCCTCGGAGAATATCTCCATTACCTTTTCTTCGGTCATTCGTTATCCCTCCCGTTACAAAAACGAATTGACTACTGAACCGATAAGCATTTGCCAGCCGTCAACGAGAACGAAGAGCATTATCTTAAAGGGCAGTGAAATCATCGCAGGAGGAAGCATCATCATACCCATTGACATAAGGGTACTAGATACTACTATATCAATGATTAAAAAGGGGATAAACAGCATAAAGCCCATCTGGAACGCACGGCTCAGCTCACTTATCATAAAGGCGGGTATCACAATCTCAAAGCCCAGCTGCTCCTGATAATTGTCGAGCGTAAACCTAGGTCCAGCCTCAAAATCTACTTCAGTCTCGTTAGCAGTTCCTACAGTGTCAGGTTCATATATCGTGTTGTCGGAAAGATTAATAAAGAAAGCCATGCTTTTTGTCTGGGTTTGCTTAAGCATGAAGGTTTTAAGCGGCTCGCCCGCCTTTTCAACCGCTTCCCAGGTGGTAATCTCACCGTTGGCATAAGGCTGATAGGCTATCTCGTTTATCTCGGTAAAAACAGGCCACATAATAAATATGGTTAAAAACAACGCAAGCCCCGTAAGTATCTGGTTTGGTGGGGTTGACTGTGTTTGCATTGCGTTTCTTAAGAAGCCGAAAACGATTATAATTCGGGTAAACGACGTCATCATCAAAAGTATTGACGGTGCAACCGACAACAACGTAATGAGGAGAACAACCTCTAGGGGCTGCGAAGCGTCAATTCCGATTAAGTCGTAGAGCGCCGACTCGCTTTGGGGCGCGATATCCGCATCGGGGTTAGTCTGTCTAACAGCCGTTTCGGAATCGTTTGAAACATCGACACCGTAAGGAGACTCCGCCGCCGCATAAAAAGTAAAACCGACGGTTAAAATAAGGCAGGTTGCAAAAAGAGAGGTAAAGAAACGTAAAAACAGCTTTTTATTCTGTTTTATCGTCTGTAAAGTCATTTTCTTCAAGCTTTACTTCCTCTCCCTCACTATTATCGGTTTGCTTTCTACGTTTCGATATACCCATCGCATTTGATAGAACATCTGAAAACTTAATACTTTGAAAATTGCCGACAGGCTTCTTCGACACCAAATACTCCTCTTCGCTCATATCGAGGTCGGAAAGCATAGATATACCGTTTTGTGTTATACCTACCAGCATTAGCTTTTCTGAAACACAAATAACAGCCAGCGAGGAATCTCTGCCGACAGCTATTTTGTCAATTATTCTAAGGTTTTTCCCGCTTGTCGTACCGCCCTGACGATTAATCTTTTTCATTAGATAAAAAAGGAAAATTATCAGTCCCAGTATCCCGATAAGCGAAAGAACTAACTGGAGCCATTCCATTAAGTTTCACATTCCTTCGGAGGTTTACCGTGCTCGGATAATATGTAAATTAACCGAGAATTTTAGCAACTGTTTGTAAAATTCTATCCGGCTTGAAAGGCTTTACGATAAAGTCAAGTGCACCGAGCTTAATAGCTTCAACTACCATTGCTTCCTGTCCCATTGCAGAACACATAATAACCTTTGCATCTGGATACTTTGCCTTAATGTCTCCGAGTGCCTCAATACCAGTCTTGTTAGGCATTGTGATGTCCATGATTACTAAATCAGGCTTTTCATCATCATATACCTTGCAGGCAATCTCGCCGTCTGCTGCCTCTAAAATAGCGGTGTAGCCATTCTTTGTGAGGGTGTCCTTAATGAGCATTCTCATAAATGCCGCGTCGTCAACCAGTAAAATTTTCTTGTCCATGAAAGTTTACTCCTTACCTAAAGAATCCATAAATTTTGATTTTAGTATCTCTGTTATTCTGACAGCAAAGTTATCGTCGATAACTACAACATCTCCCCGTGCTATCAAATTGCCATTAACAACAACGTCTACAGGTGCGCCCGCCTGACGCTCAAGCTCAATAATTGTGCCTTGCGAAAATTCGAGGATTTCCTTTACCTTGCGTTTTGCCGTTCCGATTTCAACTGCAATCTGTAACGGCACTCCCATCAGAAGCTGTAGGTTCTCTTTCTGTTCTCCGGAAAGATTGACGTCTCCGTCCTCGAATTGATGAAGTGAGGCACTTTGTATATTTATCGGCTGTCCGTACTGCGGATAACCGTAGCCGCCTTGTGGTGGATAATAACCGTAGGGCGGTATTCCATACGGCATTGCGGGTTGCTGCATATATGCCGCTGGGTCATACTGCACGTTTTGCTGGGGTTGTGGTGACATTCCTGGCACATAGTAATTCGGCATTTGCCCAGGAGGTGTATCATTTGCTCCGAGTTGAGCACCCTGTGGCTGCTGTACTGCCGCTGCAGACTGTGGTGCGGCTGCAGGTTGTGGTGCCTTTGGGGCTGGCGCCGATTTTGCCGCAGGTGCAGGCGCAGGCTCTTCGTCGAGATCACCCGAAAGCATCTTGGTCGCAACCGTCTTTGCAAGCTCGGGGCTCATTACCGAAACGAATTCGGATTTAATCACGCCTTCGATTGTTATATCGAAATTTATTGCAACTACATCGTCATCAGGTTCATAATCCTGGATTTCCGCAAGATTAATCTCCTCCATTATATACGGCGTAGGTGTGGATATGTCTATATGAACACCTAGAAAGTTCGAGAGTGCTGTTGCCGAGGAACCCATCATTTGGTTCATTACTTCGCTTACCGCGCTTATATTAAGCTCGTCAAACTCAAAATCGGGGGTGACTACAAGCGGTTGTCCCATCAACTGGTTTAATATCATCTGAACATCGTCTTGCCTTAAAACCATCAGATTTGTGCCTTGAATTCCCTTGATGTAGACGATTTTAACGCATACCGCAGGCTCAAGACCAGGTTCACGAAGCGTTTGCGCTTTCTTTACCTCAACACGGGGGGTGGTAATCCATACCTTAGCGCTCAACAGCTCAGACGCCGCCGTAGCCGCATTACCCATGCTTATATTCATGACCTCGGCTATAGCATCTTTCTCTAAATCGCTAAATTCAATTGCCATATTATGAGATTATCCTTTCCTGTGTTTTAGATTAATCTTATTGCTGTTCAAATCTTTCGCTGATATCAAGTATATTTTCAACCTTGACCGCCTTTTTGCTGTTAAAGGTGCCTAGTCTGCCGTCAAACCATTTTGCTCCGCCGACCTTGATTTCGATATTGCTGTCAATGCTCTTTCCAAGCGGAATAATATCGTTCACCTGTAAATTAAGCACATCTAGCATATCAAGATTTACCTCGCCGAGAACTGCTGTTACATCAAGGGTTGAATGTGCCACGCTGTCAAAAATATTGTTGCGGCGTTCCTTTTCCTTGTTGGCATCAGGCTTTTTTCCTACTCTGGCAGGTTTTTGTGTAAATTTCTGCATTATTTCATCTAAGCCTAATGCGGGCATACATATAGTAACAAGTGTCTTTGCATCGCTTATGATTATCTCGAGAACACAAATAATCATGGTATCGTCATATCCGACTGTCGAAACAACTCTGGAGTTTGTTTCAATCGAGTCCAAGACGGGCGTTACCTCAACATACGGCTCCCACGGTTCACGCAGAAGCGCCGCCATGTTTCGAAGCACGCTGTCCATGATGCTCACCTCTATCTCGGTGAAATCACGCTCGGAGTCCTTATAATCGCCTTTTCCCCCGAGAAGTCGGTCTATCATAATAAAGGTCAATGAATTTGAAAGCTGAATTATTGTTGTGAGGTCGCTTACCTCGTCATCCTTAAGCTCAAGCTCGACCATTCCCATCATAACATAATCGGGAAGTGCGTTGTTAAACTCAAAGTAACGCTGCTCCTCAATAGACGCGAGTGAAACCTTACAGTAAAGTCTTAGGAGACCCGTTAAGTACGAGGATAACATTCTGGCATAATTGTCGAAAATGCTGTCGAGTGTCTTAATACGTTCCTTTGTGAACTTCTTAGGTGCTCTAAAGTCATATTCCTTAACTTCTGCCACGACTTCCGTCATCTGAGTTATTTCGCCGCCCGCAAGGGCGCTGTTTAGCATGGCGTCTATTTGTTCTTGTGTTAACGTATCTGCCAAGCTAAAATCCCCCCTCAAAACCCGTTTAGCTTCAAATTATTCTTCGGTATCCGAAATCGGTGCTGCACTGCTCTCCGCATCTGTTTCTGCTATATAATCGCTGTCAGGAATTGTTAAATCATCTCCGATAGCAGGACCTACTACTTCACCCGAGCCTTCACCGCTCTCGCCGTTATAACCCGAATATCGATCCTCTATATCCTTAACAACGCTATTAATAATATCTTCGTTTGTAGGACCCTTTGGTATAAGCGGATTTCCGTCCGAATCAACCTGTACTAAATCGCTGTTATAATCGTATTTGAGTATATCTTCAAGCAGAACCTCCGCATTTGTTCCAGTATCTGCGCGATTGATGATAATTTCTACACGTCTGTTCTTGGCTCTGCCCTCATCTGAATCATTGTCAGCAATAGGTCTGTACTGTGCATATGCCTCCAGCTGCAGCTTCTTGCTGTCGATTACACGGGCATAATCTAAATATTTCAAAACGGACGATGCTCGTAAAGCTGATAGATCCCAGTCATTGACTGTCGATGCTGTCTTTATGTCTGCTGTGTGTCCGCTAATTTGAATTGAGGCTATATAATCTTGTGTCGCCTTTATGGCTGGCGTGAACAAACGAAGTACATTTCGTCCCGCATCTTTTAGCGTAGCACTGTCAGGGTCGAAAAGAACATCGTTATCGAGACAAATTCTGATTTGGTTTTTACTTGCACTTACCGAGATTGAGTCGCTTGCTTCTGAGTCCTCCATTGCTAGCGACACCCAGTTGTAAAGCGATTCAAACGCATCATCAGTTCCCGCACCTATCTGAGTTACCGAACCGTCACCACCACCTTTGTTGATGGGTGGTGTATTGGAGTCTCCTGTATCAGCTTCGGAGCTGTTAGGCTTTTCCTCCATGACAACCGGATTTATAAATGTACCGCTGCTGCTGAAGGACTGGAAGATATACTGCATCTTAACCTCGTCACGGGTGGATTGTGCGTAAAGTAAAACGAAGAAACAGAAAAGGAGCGTTATCATGTCTGAGTAAGTACCCATCCACTCGTCAAGACCTTTTTTTACTTCATCTTGCTTCTTTTTCTTCCCCATCGGTTTCTTCCTTTCTGTAAAATTTATTCCGAGTTGTCGGATTGTATAAAATACAGCGTATTATGAAGCGGAATTTGTGAAACCTTACGAATTTTAATTCTGTAATAAAATCCATATTTTTAACAAATAAATCCATTTATTTATGTATGATTATACCATAAAATAAAGCATTTATAGTTCAAGTAATAAATATCACTCGAAAATCTCACACAATCCGTTTTGCATAGAAACCGAATATAGTCGTTATGAAAACAACTATAAACAGTATATCATAAAACACCGAAATTTGCAAACTAAAATGTATATACTATATATGTAATTTATGTAAATTTATTGTTAACTACTTTGCGCCTTCCTTACCCTTTGAGGCAGATTTCGGGAGCATGAATTCGAGCTTCTCCTGTATCAGACGTGGGTTTGAGCCTGCCGCTATCGCCATTACACCCTCGATTATCATATTCATACACAGCTCCTCATCAGCATGAGCGTTCTTAAGTGCATTTTCAAGTGGTCCGAATATAACGTTTGCAAGCAGTGAGCCATAGAACGTCGTGATAATAGCAACCGCCATTGAGGAACCGAGCGCATCAGGATTTTCTTGCATTCCGTAAAGCATGATTACGAGACCAACCAGCGTGCCAAGCATACCGAAGGCAGGTCCCATTGAGGCACCCAGCGACATAAAGCCTGACCCTTCTTTATGCCTTTCGGCAGTATGGTCCACGGCACTTTCAAGCATATCCCGCACCTTTTCGGCATCGTTTGCATCTACAATCAGCATCAAGGCAGACTTCATAAACGGGTCTCTTGCACCATTTGCACTTTCCTCGAGAGCAAGCAGTCCCTTACTTCTTGCTATGGTTGCATATTCAACGAGCTCCGTTATGTACAGTCTCGGATCGAATTTTGGGGGGAGAACCGCAATCTTAAGCCATTTCGGAATTTTACCTAATGACGAAAGGGGTGTACACGCAATAAGCACACCAATAGTACCGCCAACTGTAATCAAAAGGCTGGGCGGGTCAATAAACATATCCATCGTACCGCCCTGCATGATACCGAAAGCCACGCAGAAAATACAAACAACCCATCCAACAATAATCGATATATTCAAAAAATATCCCTCCGTTTAATAATCTTGCTTTATATAAAAACGCTAATTGTTATTCTTCCTCGTGCCTTACCTGCCGCCGTTTTGCAATCCTCTGGAAATCCAGAATTTTCTCAGTTATTTCTCTGAGAGACTCATTAACTATGTATGTATGCCCGTTGTTCATCTGAATTACGGTATCTGGAGTTTCATAAGCCGCTTCAATATGAGCTTCATTAATCAAAATATCCTTGCCGCCTAGCTTTGTAAGCAAAATCATATTAATTCTTCCCCCTTGTTTTCTAACTATCTCTATAAACCACATCACAGGCGGGAAATATTCCCGCCCGTCGATGATGCGATAAAATTATGTTTTTGTTTAGTAGATATAACTATTATTAGTTACTATCTCTTAAGATTTACTAGCTCCTCAAGCATAGTATCCGATACCGTAATTACTCTTGAGTTTGCCTGGAAGCCTCTCTGTGTGATAATCATATCTGAGAACTCCTGCGAAAGGTCTACGTTTGACATTTCGAGAGCGCTCGATACGATTTCTGCTGCACCAAGCTCACCCGCCTGCTTAACTGTCGGGTCGCCCGAAGCAAGCGATGCTTTCCAGTACGAGGTACCTATTCTGTCAAGACCTGCTGGGTTTTCAAAGGTAACAAGGTCTATTCTGCCGAGAATAAGTCTGCCATGAACGGCATGCTCACCATAAATAACACCCGATGAGTCGATGAACAATGAATCTAAGTCGTCATGCTTCTGCTCTGCAAAGGTGTGTCCGCCGTCAAGCTTAACCATACCGATACCGCTAACCATTTCGCTGAAGAAGCTATCCTTACCGCCAGATAAACCTAATCTTTTTTCAGTTGTAGGCACCAAGGAGCCTAAATTCCAAGTGCTTATATCAGTGGTAGGTGTAGTGGTTGTACCAGTTGTTGATGATGCTGTAACTGTGATTTTCTTACTTGCATTACCTGTGGTATTGTCCCAAACTGGAGGTGTTGCGCCGTTGTTCTTCATTTCTGCGGCTTTATTTATAGCGTTTTGTATATCTGCAAGAGTAAAGGGATGAAGCAATGCTCCCGTCGATGGATTTGTAGCATTAGGTACGGTTACTGTGAGTACATCGCCCGACCATACAGCAGTTACATTCTCAATTGTAGACGAGCTTTTCATATTTATTTCTTTTGAATTTCCCGCTTCGCCCGCTTCGCTTGCGGTGTAGGTTAGTCCGTAGGTTGCGGTTCCTGCGGCATTAGGGAATGTCATGGTGTTACTTGCCTTTAATGCGTTTACTTCAGCGGGTGTGCCGTCAAATTCAATTGCGAGCGGAGTTACGCCGTCAATATCAATTCCGCCAGCCTTTATTGCTTCATTTACCGCAGCCTGGAATTTAAGCTTTGCACCTTCTATTGCTGCGTTGGGATCCGTTTCATATAGAACCTGATCTACAAAATCCTCCTTAAGGTTAAGGGAAACCTGTAATGAGCCGTTTGAGTAGGTTGCGAAGGGTGATTCGCTGTGCTTGATGCTAAGCGAAATATTACCCTCTTCGCCGTAGCCCGATGCACTTATCGTAATTCCGTAACCATTAATGGTTTTATTAACTGACGCTATACTGTTTTCTACGTTCGGAATACTTATGTTAATTCTCTGCTGTGAAGCTCCAGTGCCTGTGGGGTCACCGGAAACACCGAGCACGATATAACCGTTTGAGTCAACAAGGTTTCCTACGTCGTCTATATTGAATACACCGTTTCTAGTGAAGAAAATATTACCTGAGCGGTCCATAACCTGGAAGAAGCCCTCGCCCTGTAACGCACAGTCGGTAACGCTGTCAGAATAAGTAAGACCAGACTGTGTCATAACCTGACCGATAGTACCTAGCTTAACGCCGTAACCTACCTGTTGGGGGTTAACACCACCCTGGGTTGAGTTACCAGAAGATGAATTTACCTTTGTCTGATAGAAAACGTCCTTGAAGGTTACTGTATTTGCTTTATAAGATGTTGTGTTTACGTTTGCAATGTTGTTACCAATTGCGTCCATTCTTGAGTTGTGTGCCTTTAGTCCCGACACGCCTGAATATAGAGATTTAATCATGATATAATCCTTTCTTGTGTGCCGGTCGTTACCCGTCAGTCGGTCGGGGTAACATTGTTTCAAGGGTTCTAGCCTTGCCCAACAATTTTAAATTTACCGGCGATTGTTAATCTTACATAATTACTGTTGAATCGATGTTTGTGAACACATTTCCTGCTAAATCATCCTGCGATAATGTGGTGATTACCATATTATTCTTTACGCTTACTATGAATGCCGTTGAGTCTACCAGAACCAGCGCATCGCTGCTGCCCTTTTCCGCCGCAAGCTCAACACCCTTGTTCAGCCGTTCAAGCTTATTGTCGTCTGCGAGCATATCAATATTTCGGCTATCCAGCCTCTTAAGTGCATGCCCCGAAAAATCTACACCGCCGCTTTCCTCAAGCTTTTCTTTTAAAGCCTCTGCAAAGCTTTGATGTGCTTCACCGCTTATTCTATCGGTGGTTATGTTGCTTGCCGAGTTTGTGGGATTTACGCTTATTTGCTGATTTCGTAGCTTTAAGTAATCGCTTATCAGCATTTCATTACCTCCTTCCTCGTTTCTTAGGGTAAGTTATTAACTGATTTTAGTCGTCAAATAACGCCTTTAATTCTTCCTCGTCGTTCTCATCGTCGGGTATCAAGTCGGGATAATCGCCGTCATCTGTCGGTGTCACTGTATCTGAATTATCTGCTTCATACGGTTCAGTTTCAACTGTATCTCCACCGTCTACCACTATATTCCCGTCTGTGTCTGTGGTGTCGGTTTTGTCTGTTGTATTAGTGTTATTGGTAGTATCGGTTGTAGCCTTGGCGTTCTCAACCTTAACTACATCTGATAATGGGAACGCTATATCGTTTATTATAACTGTAATTGCGTTATCCTTAATTTCAATCCTCTGTACAATTCCTGAGTCTACTACCTGACCGCTGCTTGTTGTCGAGGAAACTGTGACATTCTTCCCGATTAGGCTTGTGGCATAAGCTCCGTCATTGCTTGTAATCTGATATGGGTTGCTTCCTGTAACAACCTCCATTATGCTGCTGAGCGAGTAGGCTTTTCCGTTTACCTTTACGTTAAATTCACCGTTCGTGAGATTCATGGAGGTTACCACACCCGTATCGCTTTTGAGTGTAGAGCCTGCCATCGAGGCAACTGTAACGGTTTTTCCGACCAGCGACTGTGCGTAATTTGCGTTACTGTAATAGAGGGAGTCCTGCTGAGATTTAAGTGATGTGAAGCTAGCCATCTGTGAAATAAACTCTGTGTTAGACATCGGCTCCATCGGGTCCTGATTTGACATTTCCGCTGTCAGTAGGCTATAGAAGGTCTCCATTGACATTTCGTCGTTTGAGCCAGATTTAAAGTATTTTGCATATTTTTGACGGTTCTCAGCGATGCTTTCGGTGCTGTTGCTGTAACCGTTTAATGGTAATGTGGTGTCTGCCATTATGTTCTCCTTTCGGCTGATACTTTTATGAACTCATTTCCTGTATCAAATCGGCGAAGCTTATATCGGTTTCGTTTGCTTCTGTTTCGTTATTTATTAATGTATCTCGGTTTTGCTGTTGTCTTTGCTGTTCGCCTCTGCCCTCTTGATTAAGATAGGACTGTGCTTCTTCATAAACAATGTACTTTTGAAGGTCTATATCGTTTTGTTTTAACGCTATGTTCATATTGTCCATGCGGCTTCGGAGAAGCTCTGCCGTCTCGGGGCGTTCCGCTGTAATCTGAAGCTCTGCACCCTTGCCCTCTGTAAGAAGCTTTACCGTAATACGTCCAAGACCCTCGGGGTTAAGCTGCATATTAAACTCTGTTGTGCCGTCCTGTAAGGTGCTTATATGAGCGATTATCTGCTCGCTGATTTGTGTCGGTACAGGAACGGGAGCCGATTCGTATAAATGCTGCATTTCTGCAAGCCTTGCTTCAAATGGTACGCTAAATGGGTTGAACGGGTTCGTATTAACGGGGAATTGATTATTATTGTTGTCCCCTGTATTCGTGTTTGAGTTATTATTTTCGCTCTTAACCTGAACTGTGCTAACAGGCGCTTCATCTATCGCAGACATTTCTTCAGGTGCTAACATTTCGGTATTTGCTTTAATTTCTGCTGTTTCGTTTATTACGGGATTTACCGAGTTTAAGATGCTGTTCATTTCCTCTGGCATTGCTTTAAAATTTACTGCATTCTTAAGGAAGGTTTGATACATCGCAATATCCTGTGTCATAAAATCGGTTTCAGATGCTTTATCTGTGATTGTTATGCTTTCGGGAGGAACAAGCTCCAGCCGTTCCTTTGCTATTGTTACTAGTCCCTCGAATATTTCGGTCACGGGTAAATCGCTCTTAACTGTTTGCATATCGTTTACGCTGTTTATATTATCTGATATTGGAGCAGATGTTGCTGTTGTAATTACTGGTTCGGTTGTAGATGAAGTCTCTGAAATTATTTCCTGCTCTGGCTCTAGGTAAGGGTTTGCTTCAATGTATATTTCGTCTGAAATTAATCTGTTTCCGAGTGGCAGGATTTCTGCCGTATAATCATAATCTATTTCGATTTCATTTTGGACTTCGTTTTTGATGGTCTCATATGGTTGTGTATTTATTTGAGGTTCGGTATTTTGCTGTTCTGTTTTTACTGCTGTTTCAAAATCTACGGTTTCGGCAGCTGATGTAGTGACAGTTTCCTTTGCGGGTTCCGCCTGCTGTATATTAAGTACATTATCCTCGTTAACCACACTTGCCGTAACATATTCTTCGCTATTTAAGCCGTCATTATTTGAGGTAAGGTTCTGCATCAGGTCTGAAAAGCCACCGCCCTCTGCACTGGCTCCGCTTATCTCTGCTTTGACCTCGCTGAAGCTTTGACTCGCCGAGGAGATTTTAGCCTCTGCTGGGGCGATTATTGGTGCAGGTGCGATGCTTATTGTGTTTTCTATGGGCTGTGCCTGGGTTACCATCGATGCCAGCATATCTGCGAGGTAGAGCATTGCGGCTCTATAATCCTCGGTGCCTGTATTTTTTTCGGCGGTGAATAAATTATCGATTAATTCCTTAAGTCTTTCTATAAGCTCCTCGCCGTTTTGGCTTTCGCTCTGAATTGACTGAAGAAGTGCCTCAAGGTCTGATGTAATCTCATTTGAGCTTTCTAAAATCAGGCTCTGAATAGAGGGTAGGTCGCCTATATTTGCATCAGACTCTATCATCGGTGTGATATTTGAAGCAATCTGTTCTCCGAGGAGAGCACCAAAATTTACCGCTTCTTCTGATGTGTTCACATCTGCTGGTGTTTGTGCTGCTATTGGGGAGGAGATGGCGTTTACTGCATTAATTGTCATTCTATATTCACACCTTCCTTTCTCGAACTATTTAGTAACAAGCGGGTGGTAATAAATACATAAAGTGACAAAAAATGAGTACATTCGCCCTATTATTTATTTATTATACACATAAACCGCTTAAAAGTCAATAACTATTCATCATTCTGTTCTTTATTTTGCCCTTTTCTGAAATCTGCATTTGAAACAAATTCTTCTATGAAAAGCTCGTTTTCCTTTTGCTCTGCCGCCTTGTATTCTTCGATCTGCTTTTCTTCAAGCTTTTCGAGGGTTGAAACGTCCTGTGTGCATCTTAAAACCACGTTTAACTGCTTTTCAACCTCAGCTTCCTTTTTTTCAACCTCGCCGCTTTTCATTATTACCTCTTGGTGCTTTAATGAAATGAATTTCTTTCTCGTGGCGATTTCCACGGGGTTTGTTCCTTTGACTAGAAGCTCTGCAAGCTCGTCGTTTTTGGTCTCGATAAGGTTTAGCAGCAGTTCAAGCTCGGTCTGAAGCTCGAGAAGCTCCCGTCGTAAGCCGCTTAGCTTGTTTTTTTCACTGTCAAGGACGTTTTCTCTATAATCCTTGAGAGTTTGGAGTGTAAATCTGAATTTCTTCATCTATTGTTTAGTCCCCGTTTTTATATAAATGTAACAGCTGAAATTGTAAACTTTCTGTGAACAAAATTTTATTTTATTACGATACCACTCTTTTTAACATTTGAATAGTCTCCTCAAGGTCAAAGGACTCGTGTGTCCTTTGCTGCAAAAATGCATTGATTGAGTTAATCTTGAGGATTGCCTCGTCAAGCTGGGGGTCTGTGCCTTTTTTATATGCACCTATTGTAATAAGGTCAGATTTGCTTTCGTATAAAGCCATAAGGTTTCGCAGCTTATTAGCAGCATCGATATGCTCACGGGTACAAATAAGCGTCATTAGACGTGAAACACTGCCTAGGATATCAATTGCGGGATAATGATTTCGTGCCGCAATTTTTCTCGATAAAATAATATGTCCGTCTATAATTCCGCGAACAGTATCTGAAATAGGCTCATTTGTATCGTCACCCTCGACAAGCACGGCGTAAATACCCGTGATACTGCCTTTTTCAAAGCAGCCGGCACGCTCCAGCAGCTTTGGCATAGCAGAATAAATTGACGGAGTATAGCCTCTCGCAATAGGCGGCTCGCCAATCGACAAGCCTACTTCACGCTGTGCCATGGCAAAACGTGTTAGATTATCCATCATTAAAAGCACGTCCTTACCCTGCCTCATAAAATATTCGGCAATGGCAGTAGCAGTTAGTGGGCATTTGTTACGCATCATGGCAGGTTGGTCCGAAGTTGCAACAACTACCACCGAGCGTGCCATTCCCTCCTCACCGAGGTCATTTTCTATAAACTCTCTAACCTCACGTCCACGCTCTCCCACGAGTGCTATAACGTTTAAGTCCGCCTTAACCTTACGGGCAATCATTCCCATAAGAGTAGATTTACCTACGCCCGAGCCTGCAAAAATGCCAATTCTTTGCCCTTTGCCTAGTGTCATTATGCCGTCAATCGCTTTAACTCCAAGCTCAATCGGCACAGCTATTTTCGGTCGGGTTAACGGGTTCACAGGAAAGCCGTTAATAGGCACTGCGCCTGTATATTCCACCTCGTCGCCCCCGTCGAGCGGCTGTCCGATAGCATCTATAATTCGTCCGATAAGCGCCTCGCCCGTTTTTACCATAAGCTTCTCGCCCGTGTTGTCAACGATACTGCCAGGACCTATTCCCTCGATGTCGGTATAAGGCATTAAAAGCACGTTGTTCGAATTGAAGCCGACTACCTCGCTGTAAATAAAGCTAGTCATATCCTTATTATAAATACGACAGACATCTCCGATATTACACTCGGGACCGCTGGACTCAATAGTCATACCGATAATCTTCTGAATTTTACCCATTGTGCGGTATGAATCGAAGCCCTTGATTTCTTTTGTAAAGCCTTTTATATCCATATTCAAGAAACGGATACCAATACTAATCATGTCACATAAGATTAGTACAATGGTATCCTCTCCTCCATTATTATTCACTTTCTTCTTGGCGGTCCCTAAACTTTCCCTTACCCAGATTTTCAATCATCTTAAGCTGTGTGGCAACTCCTGCATCGATAATTTCACTGCCGTTGTCGAGGGTAAGTGTCCCCGACGGTGCATCCTTTAGTATCTCAAACTCTATATGCTGGTTCTCTCTGAAAATTTCACGAAGTACATCAAGCTCGGCACTGCCTTGCTCCTCTATGTCGAGCTTTGATAAAGATACCTTTATATATTCGGAGCTTCTGAAGCTTTTCGCCGCTTCACGAAGCATTTTTTGAAGAACCGCTTTGTCCTTTTGCTTTAAGCTGTCGAGTGTGATTTTGTTCGCAATTGTAAAAATTGCATCGAATAAATCGCGCTCATGCGCTGCAAAAGCCTCGTCCTTAACCCTCGTCGTCTCCTCTAAAGCCGACATAAGCTCTTTAAGTGTATCCTTGCATTTACGCAGTCCCTTGTTATAACCCTCGTCGTGACCTTTACCCTCTCCCTCGGAATAACCTGCCTCATAGCCCTCTTTATATGCGAGCTCTGTGGTTTCTACCTTTAATCTTTCACATTCGGCTTCGGCTTCAGCGATAAATGCGTTTCCTCTATCCTCAGCTTCTCTTAGATAAGCATTTGCTTCATTAATGGCATCGTCTCGAATTTGACGGGCTTCCTCCTCGTACTGGGCAAATAACCGTTTACGCTCGGCTTCAGTGGCAGAAATACGAATTTCTTCCTCTGTGGGACCTGTTTCAGCTTCACTCTCAAATATTTCTTCTGTAAAAGGCTTGCCAGCACGGCTCATACCTGCACGAAGAATAGGCTTTGCGTTCGGCTCGTTATTACTCGGAGCCGAATGAGGTGCCTGGCGTGTAGTAATATTTGAATGGACGGGGGATTTCATAAAATTTGATGTCGGCTGTCCTTGAACATTCAAGAATTTCCCGCCATTTTTCATCACCTGCGCCACAGCCTAACCCCCTTATATCTTTTATGCTATAATCTCGTCTAACGCACCCTTGCTTACTGTAAGCACACCCTCGTCCTCAAGACGTCTGATTATGGCAACTATTCTCTGCTGTGCTTCTTCAACGTCACGCATACGAACGTTATGCAGATACTCAACGTCGGTCTGTGTGCTTTCACGAAGTCTGGTAGACATATTTGCATAGACTGCCTCGGCAACCTCTGAGGTTGAACCCTTGATAGCGATTGCGAGGTCCTTCGGGTCGACCTCCTTGAGAAAGGCCTGTATCGCAATAGAATCGAGCGAGGTAATATCCTCGAATACGAACATTTTCTGTCTGATTTCGTCGGCAAGCTTGGGGTCGCGCAGCGCCAGCTCGTCGAAAATCTGCTTCTCTGTTCCTCTGTCTACCGAGTTTAAAACATCTGCTATGTAGTTTATGCCGCCGATTTCCATGCTGTCGGCAGTAACGAGATTTGCAAATTTTTTCTCCAGCGTGGCTTCAATTGAACGCACCACATCAGGAGATGCGGCATCCATTTTTGCAATACGCTCAACAACCTCAATTCTTGTATCTCTGCCAAGCTCGGAAAGAATTGCAGATGCCTGGTCACTTCTCGCATACGATAAAATAAGCGCAATAGTCTGCGGATGCTCGTTCTGAACAATCGCAAGCAGGTTCTTGTAATCGGCTTTACGAACAAAGCTGAATGCCTTGGTCTTAAGCTGCTTTGTAATCTTCTCGAACATGGCAGCGGCTTGCTGTGAGCCGAACGCTTTCTCGAGAACCTCTCTTGCGTATTCTACGCCGCCCTCTGAAATAACCTTTTGTGTAAGGCACATTTCGTAGAAATCGTTGAGAACCTCCTCAATGACTTCGGCAGGCCAATAGTCTGTTTTAGCAACCTCAAGCGTAAGCTTTTCTATTTCCTCATCGGTAAAATTCTTGAAAACCAGCGATGCGTTTTCCGAACCGATAGATGAAATTACGAGAGCGGCTCTTTGCAAGTTGGTTATCATTACTCTTTCTTCAGCCATTGGTAATCCTTTCCGCTTTCAGTTCTTTGTATTTCAGTTTATACAGTCTCTTTCATCCATGTACGGATAAGCTGTGCAACAATTTCGGGATTTGATTTTGTAAATTCGCGTATCTCAGCTTTAAGCGCACCTTCTCTTGTCTCGGTTTCCATGTTGCCGAGAAGGCTTTGGAGCTTGAAGCCCTCGCTTTCCTCTACGTCGCCCACCTTTTGGGCTGTAACACCGCCGAAAAGATTTGCATCATATTCGCCCGATGCCGAGTAAGCGGGATTTGCTCCCCCTACTCCCCCATAACCGGCAGCATGGGCGAGCCTTGAGCGCACCAGCCGCTTCTTCTTTGAGCTTGCGGTGAGGATTGCAAGGAAGCAAAGCACCACAAGGAGAGCACCTAGCGATATAATAATGAATATAAGCATATTCCTATTGGTGTAATTAACAGGGAGCGTACCCTCACCAATGCTCGAGCCGCTGTCGAGCAGGAATGTAGTCGGCTGGACTGTAACTAAATCCACCGATGTTGCCAAAGCCTTTGATAAAGTTTTCTCCCACTGCTCAATTTCCTGCTGTGTCATACTGTTGCTGTCAAGGAATATAGCGGCAGTTATTTTCTTTACAGTAAACGGCTCTCCGCTGTACTGCGAAACAGTCTGATTGACCTTATAATTTACTTCTCTTAATTTTTCGTAATAGACCTCTTGGTCCGCATCAGCAATAAGTGTCGGGTAATCGGGCGAAATATCGGCATCAGTGGCAGTTCCCACAAGTCCCCCCTCGGCAGTCATACCACCCCAGGCAATTGAGTCTGTTTCATCGCTTACCATACCGCCCCGGGTTCCAGCCTCGTCAATCGACGGAGTGTATACAACCGACTCGCTCACAGTGGTTCCCCAGTCTATCTCAGTAGCGACTCTTACACTAAATTTTTTTATTATCGGTGTCAATAGCTCCTCTATGCCTACCTTCATCGATTCTTCCAACTGATTTTTAAAGTTATAATACATTTGCATTTCGCTTTGTTTATAAGAAAGCTCTTTTTCGCCGCTCGAAGCATCAGAGGGGACTAAGGGTGCCATCGAGCCATCGGTCAGCGTTATATTGTCTCTCGAAAAGCTTGAGTGTGACATCTCAATATATCTGTATGCTCCCTCGATTTGCTCACTTGTTAGGCTCTTTCCAGGCTTAAACCTAAGCATAGCGGAAACAGAGGATTTAGTCTGATAATCTGAAATAACAGTAGATGGCTGCTTATCAATTGAGACTATTACCGTAGCAGTTTCAACCTCGTCGATTGCTTCGAGAGTAGCTTTAAGATTCATCTCAAGGTTTTGCCTTAGATATTCCTTCATCTCAAGCTCGGTTGAGAACATTCCTACATTATTGTTAAACTGCGAATAGCCGAAGGTACTTTTCGGATAATTTAAAAGTGCTAGCTGCCATCTAGCATCGGCTTCAAGCTCGGGGGCGATTTTTATAGTGTTTCCCTCAATACGCCATTCATTTATACCAAGCTGGTTTTGCATAATATTTGTAATCTCGGTGGTCTCAGCACTGGTCTGACCTGTAAAGAGGATAACATATTCTCTTTGATTCGAGATAACTATAACGATAATAAGGGCTAGAACTACTGAGCCTATCCCTGCAATTATGCCTATTCTGATACCTCTGCCAAAGTTCGACCATTTGTCTTTAACAGTACTTAGCAGCTTCGATAGGGTTTCCCTAACCTTATCCATTTATATGTGATGCCCCTTTCATTTAAGCGTGGTTTATTAAATCTGCATCTTTATAATTTCGTTATAAGACTCAACAACAGAATTCTTAACATTTACGAGAAGATCCATTGCAATCTGCGCCTTAGCAACATTTGCCTGTATTTCGCCTAAATCATCGACATCACCGAGCATCAGGTCTATCATATCTTGACTTTTCTGCTGATGGGTTTCAGCAGCTTCGGTGATAATATTCGAAAACACGTCTAAAAACGTCGGCTGTCCTATTTCCTGGGGAGCCTCGGGCTCGGCTGTCAGCCTGCTTTCCATAAGCTCAATGGGCTTAATTATACTATTCAGCGGAGTGATGTTCATATTTTACCTCATAATTTCCGAACCTATTTACCGATTGTGAGTGCCTTGTTTGCCATATTAATCATAGCTTCAAGCAGATTAAGATTTGCTTCATATGAGCGGGTCGCCGCAAGCATATCATATTGCTCCTCTGCGACATCGACGTTCGGGAGATAATAATATCCGTCCTCGTCGGCATCGGGGTGAGTGGGGTCATAAACAGGCTTTAGGGGTGTGGGGTCATCTACGATTTCGAGGACCTGAACACCCGCCAAACGCTTTTCACGTCTTTCTGCAAGGGTTAAGCCTAGCACCGAGCCGAACTCTGGCTTTCTGCCAGTATCAATATTTTTATATTTAACATTTTCGGCAAACACCGCAATCTTTCTGACATAAGGGGTGCCGTCCTCTGTTCTGGTGGTGGTAGCGTTTGAAACGTTCTGGGTTATAATCTCGGAGCGTATTCTCTGAGCCATCATGCCAGAAACAGCAATATCAAGTCCTGATAAAAATGCCATATTTAGTACCTATTCCTTTCGTCTGGGATTAAGTCTTTCTCATTGCGGAGCGAAGCAGGTCAAATTCGCCGTTCATCTGATTAATGAGGGCGTCGTATTGAATTCTGTTCTTTTCGTAAAGTGCCGCCTGCGTGTCATAATCGACGTTGTTTCCGTCTGGCTGGTCCTTCGTAATCTTATCTACATAAACGGCGGTACCGAGCGTTAATTCCTTTTTAAACTTCGAGGTTGTGTTAAGCTTATCCCGAAGAATACCTTCAAAATAAAGGTATTTGCATTTATAATCAGGTGTGTCCTGGTTCGTAATATTCTGTGCAATAATTTTTGACTGCTGATTTAAGACATTTAAACCTTGCTCCGTAATCCTAAACGAAGTCGTATCGAACAGCTTAGCCATTAATATACACTCCTTCCTCTTGAGGAGTTTTGTGCCGAGTTCGTTTTTGAGGCACAAAACTTCGGGTTTGGAGCAAATCTCTGATTTACTCCAAACTTAGCACTCCTTTGTATACACTATATAACAATATATAGTATATTATATCACAACATATAGTGAAATTCAACCTATTTTGACAAATTTTCACAAAACTTGAGCTTTAACTTAATAATATTTTTGGTTAAGCTCCATCATCTTCTTAAGAGCCTTTTTCTTTTTCACGAATTCTGGCTCAACATGCACATATTTTTTAGGTGCAGGCTTTTCGTCGAGCCTTTTTTTCGCCTTAACGATTGTGTCAATAAGTATTTCAGGACTGCCGAAGCGGTGCGGAATAACCAGCGTTTCAGCCTCCTCAAAGCCATTTTCGTCATACCACCAGCTTTCAAATAATATCTTATCTTCCGAAAAGTGATAAAGCAGCCGTTCGTCTCGGTCATGGTAGCAGCGGATTTTAATGTCCTCACAGCTTATAATCACCTCGCCGCTTTTTTCATTTACACCAAGCTTTGAAAGAGTTTTCAGCGGTATTACATATAATCTCCGCAGAACAATTCGCTCGCCGTCTTTTATGTACTCGCCGCTGTATTTTGAATAGACAATGTGCCCTAACCCTACATCAATAAATGTAAATCTGGTATTCTTTTCATAATATCGGTTAACCCCCCAAACAAGCCCCCAAGTAAAGAGTATGCCGAAAAGCACCCCGCCCATTATAAAACAGACGGTGTACCAAAAATAACCCGCCCCATAATAGCTGCGCAGGTTCACCAGAATAACCAGTACAGCGATTACAGAAAGTATGAAAATAGGCAGCAGGGTCAGTCCTAGTATGTATTTAATTCGTTTTTTATATCGTCCTGTTCCGAAGTGAAAAAACTCTTTCATTGAAATTTATCCTCCGTTATGATGATTATACAACCTTTTTTGATGTTTGTACAGTATTTGGCAGCTGGTAACTTATAGTAATTCATATATTAATCTCACTTTTTGCTACAATGTATCATATAAATTACAATATCTTCCATAATAGATAAAATCTAGATAATATAGGCAAATTTTAATAAAAATACTTGATTTATTTTAACGTTTATTGTATAATAAAAAATGACTGATTATAATTGATTATATACACAAAACAAGGAGGTGCAAATTTGCTCGATTCCGATAAAATATTAAAGATAGAAATTTGCACCGTTAACGGAAATGTACTCCAAAGCATCACAAACGGTTTTTCCTTCCCAAAAAAGATAGTGGATAACCGTCTAATCGAAAACCTAATGATGATTAAAGGAAGTAAGCTCCCTATATACGCAAAAGGCTCACAAATAATAGTTGTCGCATATTTAAAATCTGGCGACAGAGTTTCGTACTCGAGCGTGGTTGATATTTCTACTGACGGACAGCTTAATATAAGCATATACTTTGATAAGGCAAAGGTTCTTGAGGAAAGACGAAGATATTATAAAATCGAATGTGATATATACTGCAAGGTCACCTCGCTGACAAGAGGAGACGACAGATTGATTTTTGATCCGCCTTTTGAGGGACGCTTGAAGAACATAAACTTAGGCGGGGTATTTGTCTCACTTCGCCAAGAAATAGAGTTTAGAGTAGAGGACGTAATTACTGTTGTAACGCCAGATTTTAAAGGCTCAAAAATGGAATTCGTTCTTCAGGTACTTAGAGTTCAGGTGAGCGGTGACGGTAAAATTGCAGGCTTTGGGTGCAGATTTTTATATCTTGACCCAAAACAGGAAACCTTGCTCGCAAAGCACATAAACACTTTACAAATTGAAAAAAGATTTCAAGAGCGTTTTAACAAATAACAGATATTATAATTCTGAAAGGTCTTATTTATGAAAATCGGTTTGAAGCT
>JAVBPL010000082.1:0-6084 GCA_031549645.1 Ruminiclostridium sp.
GGAGCAGATGGCAAGAGTGGAGGTCTTACCCGAGGATTATAAATATGTATTCAAAAAAATCCAAAGCCATATGTGGCTGTTCGCATCTGGCTCTGGATATGATATGATGAAAATTCATTATGACTTGATAGAATTGTTTGAATCTGGTGCAGCGGAGGGGAAAGGTGTCCTTGAGGTTACTGGGAATGATGTCGCAGCTTTCTGTGACGAGCTTTTACGAAATGCACAAACCTATACAGAAAATTGGCGTGAAAAGCTTAACCACGATATTATGAAAAAGCTTGGGAAGTCGGGTAATGTAAAATGAGCGATACTATAATTCAAGTGAAAGATTTGAGAAAATCCTTTGCGGATACAGAGGTTCTTAAAGGTGTCAATTTTGAGGTACAGAAAGGCGAAATTTTTGCTTTGCTCGGTTCTAACGGAGCTGGTAAAACCACAACGGTAAATATTTTATCGACTCTATTAAAATCCGATGGGGGTGTTGCAAGTATTTGTGGGGTTAATGTGTCGAAGAAACCAGATAAAGTACGTGAAAATATCAGCCTAACTGGACAATTCGCCGCTGTTGATGAAATACTGACTGGGCGTGAAAATCTCATATTAATTTCAAAGCTTCGTAATGTAAAAAAACCTGCACAGCTTGCTGACAGCCTGCTGACGCGTTTCGGGTTGACTAATGCTGCCGATAAACGTGCCAAAACCTATTCGGGCGGCATGAAACGGAAGCTTGATATTGCTATGAGTCTTGTCGGAACACCCGCAGTAATCTTCCTTGATGAGCCGACGACAGGGCTTGACCCAGAGGGGCGGCTTGAGGTCTGGAAAACCATTAAAGGTCTTGCCGATAAAGGCACAACAATCCTGCTGACAACGCAGTATTTAGAAGAAGCGGAGCAGCTTGCTGATAAAATTGCCATTCTGCATGGTGGAAAAATCATTGCAAATGGAACGCTTCACGAACTAAAAAAATTACTGCCACCTGTTAAAAAGGAATTCGTTGAAAAACAGCCTACACTTGAGGAAATCTTTCTCGCAATAATAGGTACAAAGGAGGAACAACAAGATGAAGAATAAAACGGGTGTATTATTCGGGAGGTTAATGAAACACATTCTTCGCAGCCCCGATACTATTATCACAGTCGCTATCATACCTATTATGCTCATGCTTCTATTTGTTTATGTGCTGGGAGGTGCGATAAAAACAAGTATTCCTGACGGGGTGAGTTATGTTAGTTATCTTTTGCCAGGTATTATACTTATGGCTGTAGCCAGCGGTATTTCCTACACGGCGTTACGTTTATTCCAAGATGTGCAAAATGGAATTTTTCAAAGATTTAACTCCATGCCCATTTCACGTGCTTCAGCATTGTGGGCGCATGTGCTTACTTCGCTGGTTTCCAATTCGATTACTATTGTGCTTATTTTTCTTGTAGCGCTGATAATTGGCTTTCGTTCGGGAGCGGGGATTTTAGAATGGCTTGCGGTGGCGGGAATACTCATTCTATTTACGCTAACACTTACATGGGTTGCCGTTATTCCGGGTATTACGGCAAAGTCTATAGAGGGCGCAAGTGCATTTTCTTATCCATTAATATTTTTGCCGTTTATCAGCTCAGCTTTTGTACCAACTGAAACTATGCCTACTGTTGTCCGTGTTTTTGCGGAAAATCAACCAGTAACCTCGGTAGTAAACTCGATAAGGGCTTTATTATTAAATCTGCCGATGGGCAACGATATTTGGATTGCGCTTGCATGGTGCGTTGGAATTATGATTGTGGCTTGGTTCTTTGCAATCAAGGTGTATAAAAATCGAATATAAAAAAGGAAAATATCAAATTATTTAAATAATGAAATGGACGATAATACCATGAATGATAAATTTCGATGCTTCGGTCATACTCCCTTATACATGGAGTACCACGACAATGAATGGGGGCGGCCTGTCCATGACGACAACAAGCTTTTTGAGATGTTGATTTTAGAGGGAGCACAGGCAGGGCTTTCTTGGGAAACGGTTCTTAATAAGCGTGAGAATTACCGTGCGGCTTTTGACGGCTTTGACCCTCAAAAGGTTGCACTTTATGACGAAGTGAAAATTGCGGAGCTTCTCGCGAACGCGGGAATTATCAGAAACCGTTTAAAAATAAACGCCGCTGTTACTAATGGGAGACTGTTCCTTGAAATACAGGAAAAATACGGCAGCTTTGATAGCTTTATATGGGCGTATGTCGATAATAAACCGATAATCGGACACCAGGAACGCTTCGAGGATATACCTGTAACTACTGTTGTTTCTGATAAAATCAGCAAGGATTTGAAGAAACTGGGCTTCAAGTTTGTAGGTTCAACTATTATCTATTCCTTTATGCAAGCGGTAGGTATGGTGAACGACCATTTAAAGCAGTGCCATGTTTATGAGAACAAAATTATTTAATACTTAAAAAATATAGGGCTGAGGATTTAACTCAGTCCTTTTTAATGTTGCATTAATCATAAATCTATGCTATCATGTGAATAATGGCAAGGGAGAAGGTTAAGAATGAAAAAATTTGTTAGTGCAATTCTTATTTTCGTGCTTTTAACAGCTTGCAGTAAAGAAACTCTTGAAGAAGAAATAACAAGTGCGGATACTGATGTCTCTGAAAGCATAGCTACAATAACCGAAGCAGAATTAATGAAGGAACGAGTATATCCAAACACCGACGGCTCGACCTCGGCAATTCCGATTGATACGAGCCTTTGTACAGCTTATCTCGGTAAATCTGGGTATGAAGCCAACCACACCACAACCCACAAGGCGTTTGAACGCTTACTTGACGGCGAGGTTGACTTGATTTACACTGTGCCTCTTTCGGACGAGCAGGAGAAAATGGCAATGGATAGGAATATTATTCTCGAAAGCATTCCGCTTTATTTAGAGGCATTTGTATTTGTTGTAAACGAAAACAACCCAGTAGATAATCTAACAAGCAGTCAAATAAGGGATATATACAGCGGTAAAATTACGAACTGGTCGGAGCTCGGCGGAAACGATGCCGAAATTGTACCATATCAGCGGAACAAGGATAGCGGAAGCCAGAATTATATGACGGGGTTCATGAAGGGTGAAGCTCTTATCGAAGCCCCATCGGAATACATTGTTGTCGGTATGGGTAGTATAATGGAGGCAGTAGCTTCGTATGACAACGGAATAAATTCAATCGGCTATTCCGTATACCAATACGCCGCAGGAATGTATAAATCCGAAAAAGGCGGAATAAAATTCATAAGTGTTGACGGCATTGAACCCACAAATCAGAGTATTTCGGATATGACTTATCCGCTGCTTAGTTATAACTATATAATGTATAACAAAGCTAATATCGATAAACCTGTTATAAAGGATTTTATCGAGTGGATAGCTACCGACGAGGGACAAGCTGCCATACTCAGTTCAGGTTACGTGCCTGTGGGCGGCAAGATTATTCCCGAAACGAATTTAAAACTGTACGACAGCAAAGGTACAGGTCCCGAAAAACCTGAGGGATACAGCCGTCCAAGGTTTTATTATACAGTCAATAATCTTGAATATCGTAATGTTTATAACGAGGAGCTGCTTAAGAAGCTAGACGAAATAAAGGGAACCTATTTAAACGAACTCGGAAGGTTCAAGGGGTGTTATTCAGAGATAAGAGGACTTGTTGATAAGCAAATTGAAGATAAAATCAACGCAAGAATAAAGGAAATGGTTACCCAGCTCGAGAATGAGACAGGAGCCGAAAACGCAAGCACTTATAGTTACAATATAACCGACAGCTTCAAGTATTTTAATTATGAGTCGGTAATTATGCAGCAGTTTGAGATTATAAACGGTTATCTCTCGGTTATGTGTTTATGCGGATATGATTATGATATGGGTGCAGCGAGTATTGAGACTGCTGTATTTGATTTATACACAGGTAACGAGCTTAGTTTATCCGATATGTATTTCAGTGGTGCGGATTTCGTGCCAGGCTTAAACGATAGCTTAAGGAAAGGACTCAATAAACAGCAGGAAGTATATAATGAAACAGATAATCCTGATAAGCTCAAAAGAGAATTTTACGGACTGGAAGAAAGCATCTGCGGCTTTACGTTAAATTCGGTATGCTTTGATAAAAACGGTGCCTATACTTATAAAACGATATATGAAAGCTTTACTCCCGATTATGAAAACATGGTTATCTATACACCCCGTGACATGGAGGGGATATTTGAGGATGAAAATGCTATTGTAACCATGGTTATGACCAGCTATGAAGCCAGTGTAATTAATCGTAATAGTAACGGCAGCCATTACAACACCTTTGATGACAGCGTACCTTATGATGCAAAAAAGCTAGAACAGATAAACGAACTGATATTAGAAATCTCGAATGGCGAGCTGTATAGAGACGAGGTGTTTAGCGGTTTCTCTCAAATTTATCAGGACAGCCACCCGAATTATGCAGAGGAAATGAGAGTTAATGCAGGAATACTTGGGGGTAAATATCTTAATATTACTGTGCAATTCATAATGCTCTACGGCATCACATTTTATTTTGATTTAGAGAGTATGGAAAGGCTGACTATCGAGCATGTTGCAGGAAAGGATTGGCGAGAACGAGCGATATGGACGGAAGGTGAACGTTTTCTCACCGAGTATGCGATATGTGAGGAACCCGATATAGATTTGAAAAAGATTAATAATGTATCATACAAGAGAGTTAGGTTTACTGATGGTGCTGTAAAGAAAGATAGCGGTAATGAAGAATATATAGTTATCAGTTATTTTAACGGCGATAATCGTTACGATTTATTTATAAAAGGAGTAGTAATATGATTTACAGAGAAGTTGGAAGAACAGGTAAAAAAGCGAGCATAATAGGACTAGGCTGTGAGCATCTCGACAGAAAACCTTTTTCAGTCGCAAAAGAGACAATAGATGCGGCACTAGCAGAGGGGATAAACATTTTCGACGTGTTTATGCCTGGCTTTGAGGTTAGACAAAATATCGCAAAGGCACTCGGCGACAGGCGCCGTGACATTCTTATTCAAGGTCATATTGGTTCAACCGATATCGGTCAGCAGTATGACATAAGCCGTGATTTGACGGTGGTTAAGAAGTACTTTGAGGATATGCTAGGTTTATTCGGGTATATCGATTTTGGAATGATGTTCTTTATCGACTCTGAGAATGATTATAAGGGTGTTTTTGAGACTGGCTTTGCCGAATATGTTCAGGGACTCAAGAAAGACGGCTACATACATCATATTGGCTTCAGCTCGCACAATCCAGAAATGGCGATGAGGGTTATAAACACAGGTGTACCTGAGATGATGCTTTTCAGCATAAATGCGGCGTTCGATATGCTACCTAGTGGCGAAAGCGTGTTCACCTCACTTGAAAACGGCTTCGACGCTAAGATTATGCGCGGTATTGAACCCAGCCGCGCGGCGTTATACAAGCTCTGTGAGCAAAAGGGCGTGGGTATTACCGTTATGAAAACTCTCGGTGCAGGCAAGTTGCTTTCAGCCGAGCATACTCCTTTTAATAAGCCGATGACTGTAGCGCAATGCACTCATTACGCTTTATCAAGACCTGCTGTTTCGAGTGTAATGCTCGGTTGCAAGTCCGCAGACGAGGTTAAAACTGCGGTGGAATATCTAACCCTAAGTGATGAGGAGCTTGATTATGCCGAAATAATAAGCACGATCAGAAGCGACTTCAAGGGGAACTGCGTTTATTGCAGTCATTGTCAGCCCTGTCCATCAAATATTGACATTGCGGCAGTGAATAAGTATTTGGATATAGCGAAACTCGATTTAGGTAATATACCGCCCTCAATCCTCTCGCACTACAAGGAGCTTCCGCATGGCGGCGGTGAATGTATCGCTTGCGGAAGCTGTGAGGAACGCTGTCCGTTCAAGGTGCCTGTTATTAATAACATGGCAGAGGCGGAACAAATTTTTGGGGAATAGTCTATTGAAAACCTTGATTATAAACGGCTCGCCAAGACGAAAAGGCGATACTGCTTTTTTACTAAATGAATTAAAGAAAAGCTTGATTGGCGATATAATAGA
>JAVBPL010000040.1:0-6015 GCA_031549645.1 Ruminiclostridium sp.
ACGAAGAACTGGAGATTTATTCACGGGCAGTTATAGAAATTCTGAATACAGCGATTGACGCCTTTACAAAGGGTGATCTCGAGAAGGCACGAATTGTTGAACCCCTCGAGGAGGTTATCGACCATTTGCAGATTGAGCTTAAAAAACGCCATGTCAAGAGACTTCGCAAAGGCAAATGTACAATCGAAATGGGTTTTATTCTCTCAGATTTGCTTACGAATTTTGAGAGAGTTGCCGACCACTGTTCAAATATAGCGGTGTGCTTAATTCAAATTAGCGAGAACAATTTCGACACTCATGAATATATTAGTGAGCTTCTTCACGGCGAGGACGCAGAATTCCTCACGAAGTACAATAAATATTCGAAAAAATATCAGTTACCATAATATGCTAATAAGGCATAATATAAAACTCACGCATTTAGGTTCGAGAGGAATGATTAAATGGAGCAGATTATTGACTGCCACGTTCATATATATCCCGAAAAAATAGCAGAAAAGGCATCAGTGAACATAGGTGTTTTTTATGATATGGGAATGCGGTACGACGGCCGCATCAATGTGGTAAAAGAAAAATGCAAGGAGCACGGCATCTCTAAGTGCCTCGTAAATTCGGTCGCAACAGTACCCGAGCAGGTTACGCGAATTAACGACTTTATTAAGCAAAGCGTAGACGAAAGTGATGGTATGTTCACTGGCTTTGCCACTCTTCATCAAGCTTTAAGCGTTCACGAAATAGAGACAGAGCTTAACAGAGTTGAAAAGCTAGGTCTCGTTGGTATAAAGCTTCATCCCGATTTCCAAAAATTTAGTATAGACGATAAATCGGTGTACAAGATTTACGAAGCAGCCGAGGGCCGCTTCCCAGTGCTTTTTCACACGGGGGATTTTCGTTTTAATTATTCAAATCCCGCAAGGCTTGCAAAGGTCTTGTCTGATTTTCCAAGGCTCGTGGCAATCGGTGCGCATTTTGGCGGTTGGTCGGAATGGGACGACGGAATTAAGCAACTTGCGGGTAAGGAAAACATTTATGTTGATACCTCAAGTTCGTTTTACAGCATGACACCCGAGAAAGCGCTTGAAACCATTCACGCCTTTGGTGCAGATAAGGTTCTATTTGGTACAGATTATCCGATGTGGGATGTTGGCGACGAGTTGGAATTTTTTAATAAATTATCTCTCACCGATAAGGAACGAGGAATGATTTTATCGGAAAACGCAGTAAAATTGTTCGGCTTATAGGATAAAATTATTGACTTTTATATTTATATACTGTATAATAATAAAGTCAAATCTGGAAAGGTATCGAAGTGGTCATAACGAGCCTGACTCGAAATCCGATTGGCGTTTATCAGTTATCCAACGACGAAATCCTTTCATAATGCGGTTTTACGGTAATATTAATTAGGATTTTCCGGCCCTCTGTCTAACACTTTTCTAACACATTGCATCTTTTCTAAAAAATTGAATAAATCCGGAAAGGTATCGAAGTGGTCATAACGGGGCGCACTCGAAATGCGTTTGAGCGCAAGCTCACGAGGGTTCGAATCCCTCCCTTTCCGCCATAAAGCCACTGGTTTACATAAATCAGTGGCTTTTTAACACTGTTTTTTTCTTAGGCAATTAGTAATCATTTACCCAAAATATCACCTATAACCCCAGCCGATTCTTCCTTGCTCTTAAAATCAAGGTGGCTATACGTGTCAGCAGTGGTCGCAAAGGTGCTGTGTCCCAGCCAATCTTGTATTTGTTTCATGGGAACCTTGTTTGCCAGTAATAGACTTGCGCACGAGTGCCTTAAGTCATGAAAACGTATTTCCTTTAAATTATGCTTTTTCAAAACCTTTTTAAAGTGTTCTGAAACATAATCCGGTTTTATGAGCAACCCCATTTTGTCTACACATATATACTCCGCATATTCATTGCTGTAAGCGCTTCGTAAAACTCGCTTATAATATACCTGTCGCTCTTTTTCTTCGAGTAATGCTTTTTCTACCGATGGGATTAAAGGCAATGTCCGGTTACTTGATAAGGTTTTTGTTTTGTCATAACCCATAACAGCTTTTTTACCGTTCACGGTATGTTCAATGACCTTATGGCAAATCTTGATCTTCTTTTCCTTAAAATCAATCGCATTCCACTTCAAGCCTAAAACCTCGCTCCTACGTAATCCGTAATAAGCCGCCAGTAAAATCACAACGCTCAAGGAATCTTCCTCAGATACAAGCAACAGCTCATTTAATTCCTTTTCATTGTAATACTCTGAATGAAACGGTTCTTTTTTGGGACGATTTGCTAGATCACATACGTTGGTTTGAAGTATCTCCTGCTTCACTGCATCGTGCAAGGCTTTTCTCATAAGTGCATGAAAATGGATTGCCGTATTACCCTTGCAACCCAGTGAAATCACCCATGCATGAAAGCCGTTGATATCCTGTGCCGTAAGCTCCTGCAGTGTTCGTGGGTATAAGGTAAAATATTCTTTTATCCTGCTGTTTATCTGACTTATATAACCTTCATATGTATTCGGTTCGATAATATTTTTCCTTGTCTTAAGCCATTCGTTCAGATAAACAACAAAATCCATATTTCGGGCGCCATTAGATTTACTTGTCTTACCGCAATTTTGCAACGCTTCATTCACTACCTGCTCATTAGTGTACTCAATTATAAGCTCATTCATTCTGGCTGTCGCAAGACGTTTGTTGCCTTTTACCTCATAACCTGTGCTTATCCACTTGATTTTTCTTTTTCCGTTGTTATCATATAAATTCATAACAACATAATACTTGCCATTTTTGATTTGTAAGCTTGCTGTTGGAGTTTTCATTTTATTAATCCTTCCTTTCGAGGAGGCTTTCGTGCAAGGCACGAAAGCGACGGGTTTAAAACAAATCAAAGATTTGTTTTAAACTTATCCTTTTCATTTTTATTTCCAACAAAAGCTATGTGTCCGACACCGACATCATATCACATGATGGTTCGAATGTCCAGCTTTTATCATGACTTTTTAACACAAAATCAATAAGAATAATTTTAGGGATTTTATATGTTTTCCCTATTTTTAACGAAGAAATTTCTCCGTTCTCAATGAGCCGATAAACCAAATGCCTCTCTACGCCTAAAACCTCTGCTATTTCGTTAACACTCATTATATCCTTGTAAGCTGTAAACATTTTATCATATAAATACTCGATCATATATAATCTCCATATTCTCATATAAACCTAAGCTTATCTTTATGGCTTCATTAACCTTTAGCATTATCTCAGGCGGGAGCTCCCCTAACTTTTCAATCAACCTGATTTTATCAACAACTCGAATTTGTTCTAGTAGTATTATTGAATTATTGCGAATATTATTATCTTGTATTAATACATGAACCGGTAAAAGCCTTTTGTTAATAAAGCTTGTCATCGGCGCAATAATAGTGGTGGTGCTATGAAGATTTCCTTGTTGATTTTGTAAAATAACCGCAGGGCGTTCGCCACGTTGCTCCGAGCCTTTTGTATCGTTTAAATCGACATAATAAATTTCGCCTCTTTTTATCATTTTGATGTTCCTTTATGTATGGGGCAGGCTATATTACTACAGCCTGCCCTATATTCTTAAATTTTTGTTTAGAAATTAACGTCATATTTGTCCTCGACACCCCTGACTACTTGCGGAAATATATTCCGAGGGTATATTTCAAACCAACCGCTTGCTGTCGGCTGTCATAGGCATCTCACCTCCGCGAGGTTCTCTCGTGGCCGCCCCCATTGCATGACCCATTTCTGGACTGTGGCTGGACGGAAGTATCATTATCGCTCTTTCTGCCCTCGTGGAACAGGTGGCAATCCTGTTCATATAAAACGGTATTTAATATATCAAGGAAGTCCGAAGCTGATTGTAATTATCCACATTATCGTGGCTTATAGGTTAAACACCAAGTGTTTTGCTTCTGTTCCATTAAATATATACCTACGGTTTGATATATCCGATATTCGGCAAAAATGCAACGTATCTGAAATACAGATATTCAATTGTCAAAGAATACGAGAATTTTATCTTCTCATATACTTAGCCGTTGGGAAGGTAGGTTTCACAACCTTTTTTTCTAAACCTCCAAAAGTTTATGCAATTTATATAAAATTCTTTTCTTGATTTTGTTTATATTTTGCTGTGTTACCCCTATGCGTTTTGCAATAACCTGCTCTGGAATATCTAAATAATAAAATTCATATATTAAGTTTCTTTCAGAATCGCTTAATTTAGACATTGCTTTTTCTAAGGCTACTTTATTTATTATTGATTCCTCCATATCGCTAATTTCTCCTTTAAATTGCAATCCGTTTTCTACAAGACGGTCAAACGAATCTTCTCTGCTGGGGATAAATCTTAGAAAACCACGTTCCTTGTCAACCTCAATATTTTCACGCTTTATATCATCTTCTATATATTTTATCCGGCGTTCGCTTTTGTTATAAAACCTTTGCAATTCTTCTGATACTATGTAATACTGACCTTTAAACCATATTTTATATTCCTTGTTTGACATTTTATGCCCTCCTAAATTTTTGTTGTTTAGATGCTTAACAAAAATTCAAGAGGTGGTGACCTGCACCGTTCAGATATATAAAAATAGCTGTATCTTCTCAAAAGAGAAAACACAGCTATTTTTAAACATACACAAGGATTACCATTTTATCGACATGTCCTTCACTTTTTGTGTAGAAATATTGAATTAAAACAATTAATGTTTCGTATAATGCAATATTAACACAATGTGCATAAATAAAATGTAGAACCATGTCGAAGAGAGAAAAACTCAGGTAATTTTTTTCTGTGATTTTTTCTCTTCACATTATAAAATAATATATTTTTTGTTTATCGAACAAATATAAAGCGATATAGTCCATGATGTACAGGAAATGTCAAGGCAACACTGCACAAAAACATAACGCAAGAGATGTTCATATAATATAATAGATACATAAATAAACAATTAACGTTATCGTTAATAAACAATGAGTTGTGCAACACACAAGTAAAAGAGAATTTCTAAAACTGATGAACCGAATAATAACATGGGAAGATTTCAAGGATATAATAAAACCGTGTTACCATAAAGGAGAGCGCGAAAACAAACCCTACAAATTGGAACACATGCTACAGATATTTATGCTGTAAAATTTATACGAAATGGCAGATGAGAAGGTAAAAATGAAGTAATCGACAGTCATGCGTTTTCGGATTTTGTGGAATAGACTCGCCTAATTAAATACCTGATGGGGATACAATCGAGCGTTTCCGCAATCTATTGACAATCTATCTTTAAAATATTCGCCCTTGCAAGATAAAAGACATGGATAAAGTTTTCAAGCACCGAATTAGAAAAAATCTCATATTGAAAGAGTTAAGAAATAAAGTCTAGTAAATTTGCATTAAATCCCGCGCGTTTCAATTCTAATTGTTGCAATTCACGTCTTATACTTAGAGATTCGAATTGCAACAAAACGTTCTTTTTTTGATGTACCTATTTGCGGTTAAAACAGATATTTATAAAATTATTTTAAACTTATATTGTGACGAAACAACCAGCTTTCTATTTACAAAAGCTAAGAAATATGTTATACTGACGAATATACTCATATTTTGGAGGTATCAAAATGGCTATTCATTGTAAACTCTCAACATTAATGGGCGAAAAACGCTATAACATTCAAGATGTATACGAAAAAACCAAGTTAAGTCGGACTACCATTTCTAATCTTTATCACGATAAAATGCAGCGTATTGACAACGAAACGCTCAACAAGCTATGTGAATTATTCGAATGCAGTGTCGGTGATATATTGGAGTATTACAAACCATAATCATTGTCCGTTCTATAGGACAGGGTTTGTGTTATAATGGAATGTGAGGAGGTGTCTGTATGTGGTGCAAGAATTGTAATCGTGAAACCGAAAATGACGAGTGCGAATTTTGCGGTAAGCCGACTGAGTCGGAAGTATCGCTTGAGATATACTGGTGC
>JAVBPL010000036.1:0-21777 GCA_031549645.1 Ruminiclostridium sp.
CTGGGAGTCGATGCCAAGGGCGAAAACAATATTTATGAGATGTTCCCTTATAAAGTTAAGCTCGACGGTGAAAACGCTGATATCTGGCTCGACCGTAAAAAGGCTAATTATCTTCGTCCGCAAAGCTTAGTAAAATTTATAAAGCTACAGCGTGACAAACTGATGAACGCATTCTTCAACCCGACTGCTTTCGCAAATGAGCTTGCTCAGGCGTATGACCTGTCACTTATCGTGCAGGCGGGTGAAAAAAGCCGTGCGGTTGCAAAGGACTCTGATGTTTACCTAACTGTTCTTTACAAATACCTTACACCTATGAGGCGGTTCAGAAAGGATTATGATGCTCAGAGCTTCGCTTTTGATATCGCAAGACTATATTCGTCAGAGACAACAAAAACAGATGACGGTAGAACCTTCCAGTTTGGTCCAAGCCGTAAAAATGATAAGGCTATCCGTGTGCTTGACAAAAATTCGCAGGAGCAATTTTTGGCAACGGTTAGATTTTATAAAAATGAGGAATAAGAGGAATGATAAATTATGCCAAAACATAACGACAAAAGCACCGCTGTACTAAACCTTTTAAACGGTAGCACCCCAGGAAACCCTGATGTAATTAAGAAAATGACCGTTGGTATCAGCTTTTTAACCGATTTTTGGTGTAAATATTATCTCGATGAATATATCCGTCATGGCGGCAGTAAAATAAAATTTCTGACAGGCAGCTCAAGGCAGTGGAAAAACACACTGCCTTGAGCTGTTTTTGTGTCAAGCTGAAGAAAACAATTATATCACGGTTACACTTGATGCGAGAGCTACCAGAATTGACAGCTTCAATGAAATATACTTTGCAATATATAATGATATTGATATAAAGCTGCTTCTTGAAAGATGTGCAGGAAAAATTGCTGCCGAAATGGGCTTTAAAACGGACGACATCCCAAATGGTATGAATTTTTCCGATTATCTTGCGAGCGAAGGGCTTCTTGACCCGCTTACAAAAAGAGAAATGCGCCATCAATTAAACTATATGTTTATAAACAATCCTCTTATGGATAATAATTTTGCTCTTTGCTGCAGTCTGCTTGTCGGGGGGATATTAGGTCACCCTACGCTTGAGGAGCATAACAGAGTGCTTCTATTATCATGGCTTTCTGGTAGTAAAGAAAATAAGCTGTCCGATTTCAAAAAGCTCGGTCTATCACCAGGCAGAATAAATAAAAATAACGCCCGCCATATGCTGAGGTCGCTTATTGAGGTTATTAAAGCAGCGGGTTTTTCGGGACTTGTAGTTGGTGTGGACAATCTTGAGGCTCTTACAATAAGCACTGGGCTTGATGTAATACGCTATACCAAGCAACGCCGTGAAGATGCGTTTTATAGACGAGATTGATACACTTCATAATCTTATGTTTATTTTTGCTTTCGACTCAAAGCTCACAGAAGATGAAAATTCGGGCTTGAAATCTTATCAAGCACTCTGGATGCGGATACAGAATGAGATTGAGGGCGAACGCTACAATCGTTTCAACGACATGGCAGACCTTGATATGCTTGCGGCGCAGGAGTATGACAATAAGGTTATCGCCGAGATGTCCCGCTCTCTTGCGGATATTATCAATGAATTTTATTCAGGCGAAAAAAATGCCGTTATTCCGCTTGACGAAAACACATCATTTACGGACAGGTTGTCAGTACCTAAAAAAGTAAATCTTATGACACTCGGTAGTGAGATGAAGGAATAAATATGAGTATAAATAATTTCGATTTTAACAGCCGTCATATTATAGAAGCGCTTCGCTCTGGTATTTCGTCCCGTGAGGTCGGATACTGCTTTTCGTCTGCTCGTCCTAAGATTATGCGAGAGATTGACACGGCGATTTCTAAAGCGGCTGACACAGGGTTCAGCGGCGGAATGTTTATTTCTGGTAAATACGGTGAAGGTAAAACGCATCTGCTGAATACAGTTCTCAACATGGCACAGGAACGAAACATGGTTGTAAGCCTCGTTTCACTTAGTAAAGAAACTCCATTTGATAAGCTGCACATGATTTACCCTAAAATAGTGCAAGGTACCTTTCTGCCAGGCAGGCTTCAACCAGGATTTCGCAGTATTTTTGAAAACATGACAAAAAATAGCCCCGTTGCCGTAGAGCTCTCTGAATACTGCCTTACTGGACTTGAAACAAACAAGCTTTATTATGTTCTCAAATCATATCTAGGTACCGAGGACGGAGATGAAAAAGCCATGCTCATCGCCGACCTTGAGGGTGATTTTGCTCCAAATGCGGCTATAAAGAACATATTCAAGCGAGTATATGAACAAAAAGCAACTTTTAATCAAAATTTCGTAAAAAGCCGTCACACGGGTGATTATATTACTTTTATGAGTAATCTGTTCTTAAAAGCTGGTTATAACGGCTGGGTGCTTCTATTCGACGAAGCAGAGCTTATCGGGCGGATGGGCAAGAAGGCTCGCCTTAACTCCTATAAGAATATGTTCGGATTTATTTATCCCGAAAAAGATATGGGAATGAAATCTGTTTACAGCATTTTCGCTTTTAATTCGTCCTTTATACCAGATGTAATCGAGAGCAAGCACGAATATGACAACCTTGAGCAGAACCCCATTTCACCCGATATCGATAAATCTATAAAGACTATTTTAAACGATATTTCAACCTCGCCTCAGCTTGTTCCTCTAAATAAAGACGAAATACTGGCTATTCATGAAAAAATTCAGAATTTCCACGGTAAGGCATATAACTGGAAACCAGATATTGAGACAGCGAAATTATATTCTGCTACTGAAAAAAGTGGTTATCTCCTTCGAACCCGAATTAGAGCCGCAGTTGAGCTGCTAGACCAATTGTATCAGTACGGCAAAGCTGGCAATATCACGGTAAATGAGCTTGGTCAAGGTGATTATAACGAGAATATGACACTCCTGGATTCACTGGATATTATGGAAGATTAATAAGCCTTTTTACTACAATAAAGTAGTTTCTTTCTGATGCACTTGTTGAATTTTTTATCCGCTTACGGCACTCAGCCTTGGATAAAAGCCAATCAGTACGTACTGCACCAAGCTTTAAATTATAAACAACCTCGTCTAAAATTTTAGGCGGGGTTTCGTTTTCTATAAGCTGTTCCAAAAGCTTATGACACCGTAAATCGTACTCTGGATTTTCAAAATCGTTTTCACCGTTTAAAAAACGCAAATTAAAGGTCAAAACAATATTTCCATTATCATTAGAATTTTCATTCGACAGCAGCTCATCTTCCTCCGTGGAGTCGCCTATGTGCAGATAATATACCGATTTCATGTGGCTTGTGTCACTTTTGCGAAGTACCCTGCCTAAACGTTGAATTCGTTGTCTGATACTACCTGTTGTAGACATAATTATTCCGATGTCGGTTTCTGGCACATTGAAACCTTCGTCTAAAGCGTGACAACTCAGAAGAATACCAACTTCACCGTTTTTGTACCGCTCCAAATTTAATTTACAAGCGTTTTCACCCAGCTTGCTGTGATATTTACCTGCGGTAATTTTCATTTTTTTCAAAACACTATGCAACTTTTCAATAGTTGAGATACGTTCAGCAAAGACAATTATACGGCTGTCTACATCTCTGGTAACAAGACGCTTTAACAGCTCAGCGGTACAACTTATGCGGCTTTGGGCAAGGTACGCTGTTTCTTTTCTTTTATAAAGAGCACCAAGTATTCCAGAAGCAAGCTCAGCGTATTCACCAGTTTTTGAAGCAAGTGATTTTAACTCAGAGTAAAAGCTAACTTTTCGCAGCGCCTTAAGCTGCGGTCTCAAACGCATAAGCTCTGAAAGATATCGGTAAAACCTATCTGTAAGCGCATTATATTCTTGTGCTTCCTCTGGTGAAAAATCGAGAGAAATATTAAAGACAGAATAATCAGACACCACACCCGTTTTCACAGCCATGTCAAAACCGTAACGATAAATTTCGCCGCCTAGCTTTTCATTCAAGGCTTCATCCTCATCATCAAGTGTCACAGATAATCCGAGTGAAAAATATCTATTTTTATCTATATGAGGTAAAAAGTCAAATATTTTACTGTTTTCCTCGCTTCCGAAGTGATGACACTCATCACAGATGAGCAGAACATTAAAATCTGTATTACATTCCTCCAAAATCTGCCGTGCAACTCTATATCTTGCAGAATTTAGGACATATATCATGTATTTTCTTGACTCATTTTCCTTCCGCTTTCCATGATACAGACCTATTTCAGAACGGCTGACACCGAGTATATTTATCAGCACATCAAGCCACTGCCCTGCCAGAAAAACCTTAGGTACGATAATCTTGACTTTAAGTAGTTCGTTTTTCTCAGAAAGCTTATTTTCAAGAAGATTTATTCCTGCTGCGGCGAGTATAGTTTTGCCAGCACCAGTAGCGACATTTGCTATACCTCGGTAATTATTCTGCTGCCACTTTTCGAGACATTCGTTTTGCCAGGTGTGTAGATTTATGCCGAGGATGAGGTTGTAATTTGAACTTGACATATCATCTACCTTCCTTCAAATATTGTGGGTAATTTGCATATCAATTTAATCCCATGTAGCAACTCAATCAGCCGCGGAGGGTATAATATCTGATAATCTTTAAATAATTAATTCCCTCACACTTGGGTGCAGCGTAGGTTAGGGATAGGCAAGTCAATCTAGACTAAGGTTTTATTAACTTGCTTAATTCGGCCCTTATGGGCAATGTAACATTATTTACATTATAATCCCACAAAATTATTTTGTCAAATTTATAAATCGAAATATGTAAAATAACCGCACATATAAAGGTTTATGTTTAAGATAAAGTAGAAATAGGGACTTTGTGCAGCGATTGCATAAAGTCCCGTATTGTTTATATAAATCGTCAATATCTTGTAGATTTTTATCTGCACCAGGGAGAAATCACACCTTATACTTCATAGCCATATTTTTTTCCAAACTTGCTAAACACTTCTTCATGAGTGAGCCTATCAGTTGTACTTTCGGCTTCTTTCTCGGCAATCTCAAGTTCTTCCAACACATGCCTTGTATGAAGAAAATCACGGCAAAGATTATAATCGTCAACGCTCATCAAAACAGTTTCATCTCTACCGTTGTTGGTAACAATGATGTGATTATGCTCCTTTGTCATTTGTGCAAGTTCGGCATAATTATTTCGTAAATCTCTAACAGGTCTTGCATGAACATTATACATATAGAACACTTCTCTTGATTAATTTAGTTTTTCTCTATTGTATCACAATTTGGGAACAACGTCAACTACTAATCTCTATCTTGCTTGTGCCAGCAAGATTATTGTACCATGTTATCGGAACAATATCAAGTATCTCGGAATAATGCAATGTTAAATAACGATATAATGCTGTCGCCTTAATTATGAACAATTAAATAAATCAAGGGTATTTAACTACATAAAACAATGGTAAACTTATTCACAATACTAAATATAACTTACAGGTATAACAAAATAATCACCCTTAAGCGTAACAAGATTATCGTACATACAAATAACCCCCCCAGAGCCTTTTATTACATTTGGGATCTTATCAAGTATATCAAATGCGGCAACATCTTTATTTGAAGGATCTGCATGTTTTTTTATTTCTATGGGATAGAGTGTTCCCGCATCCTCAATTAACAAATCAATTTCCTTCATTTCCTTGTCCCGATAAAAATACAAAGGCGGTTCAAGAATGCCGCTGTTATAATAGCTTTTTACTATCTCCGAAATAATAAACGATTCGAAAAAAGCACCTGCCATAACACCGTTTCGCAGCACCTCTGTTGTATTCCATTTAGTGAGGTATGCGGCAAGACCAGTATCGAGAAAATAAAGCTTTGGTGTTTTGATCGCTCGTTTCATAATATTATTCGAATATGGCTGCAATAAATAAACTATATTTGATGTCACCAGTATAGATAACCAGCGTTCGGCTGTTGGTGCACTAATACCCACATCACGAGCAAGTGATGCCATGTTTAGCAGTTGTCCCGTAGAGGCAGCAGCAGCGGTCATAAAACGCATAAACTTAACTTCATCACCGACCTGTGTAAGCTCTCTCACATCTCGCTCAATATATGTTTTTACGTATGAACCATAGAAAATATTCCAATCGTATTCCGTATTTACACACAATTCCGGCATACTTCCTCTGTGGACTATGTTCCAGATTTCTTGATAAGTTACATCCTTGATAAACGATTTTCTTTGATTAAAATATTCGGCACAAGGTAAGAAAGGTAAATAAAATTCTGAATTTTTCTGCTCTCTTAAAGATAAACCCAATAGATTTGCAATACCTAGTCTACCTGCTAAGGATTCGCTTACATTTTTCATCATCTTAAACTGCTGCGAACCTGAAAGAAAAAACTGACCTTTTTTCTTTTCCTTGTCAATTATCATCTTAATATAAGGAAATAGATTTGGAGCATATTGAATTTCATCAATAAAAATCGGTGGTGGGGTGTTTTTGAAAAATGTTCCGCCTTCTAAAATAGCAGATTGCAACATTATAGGGTCATCAAGTGTTATATATTCAGCATTGTCTGTTATTTGCTTTAGCAGGGTTGTTTTCCCGACCTGCCGTGGTCCAGTCACTAGAACCGCTCCAAACATGCTTGAAAGCTTATCGACAGTTTTTTCTAAATGCCTCTTTACATACATATTATGCTCCTCTTTTCGTCTATTATAATATTTAATATTATTATAGACGTTTTTTCATTAAAATGCAATAGCTTTTTAATAAAAAATATGATATAATTATTATTATACAAATAACTTACAAAAAGGAGGCTTTGATTTTGCCTATGCTAGTATGTGAGGGGGCTTTGCTTAGATGCCCTTTCGGTAATGTATCTACACCTCTTAATCTGACCAGACAGAACAATATCTCAGGAACTCTACCGTATGCCAATGTTAATGACCACATTCCAATACATAACATTGTTCCGTTTGGAATGTGCAGCAGTATGATGAACCCGACAGTAGCTGCAGCCATGGCTGCCACATCAGGGATTCTGACTCCGATGCCCTGTATGCCTGTAACAAACTCTGCCTGGACAAACCCATCAGAAAAAGTAGAAATTGACAATGCGAAAGCAATAACAGTTAACTCAAGGCTGTACTGCATCTGGGGAGGGTTGATTGAAGTATCGTTCCCAGGATATATAAAATAATTTGACAAGTTAAGTTATGGCACGAAAGGAAAAAAATATGGCTGAATATTTATCACCAGGTATTTATGTTGAAGAATTTGACAGCGATGTAAAAACAATGAATGGAGTAAGCACCTCGACAGCATGTTTCGTTGGCTTTGCGGAAAAGGGACCTGTTGAGGGAGTACCAGTGCATATTACTAGCATGGGCGATTTCCAGCGTAATTTCGGCGGAGCTTTATCTAAAGCCGAATATGGAGAACATATTTACCTTTATTACGCGGTGGAAGCGTTTTTCTACAACGGCGGCTCGTCTTGTTATGTGATGCGTGCAGAATTCCCAGAGTCTACTACCGACGGCGATATTATTGAATCTCTTTTAGGCTCAGCTTCATCTGACCTTCCAGGAAAAAGACGCGGACTTAAAGCGTTTTTAGAGCTTAATGATGTATCAATAATGACAATACCAGGATACAGCTCTCCTCAAATACATTCGGCTTTGATTGCACATTGCGAAAACTGCGAGAACCGTTTCGGCATACTAGACGCCGCTTGTGATGATATGACAGTTGATAAGCTGGCACAGTATAAAGAACTATATGACACTACATACGCCGCAATATACGCACCGTGGATACAGGTATATTCCGCTAAAGAGAAAACCAATATTTTTATCCCCCCGTCAGGTGCAGTAGCTGGTATATATGCGAGAACCGATAACACAAGAGGTGTATGGAAGTCTCCAGCCAACGAGGTTGTCAGAAACTGCACTGCACTAATGGTCAACTTCAATGAAACCGAACAAAGCAAATTAAACCCTAAGGGAATAAATCTTATACGTCCTATTCAGGGCAGCGGTTTACGTGTATGGGGTGCAAGAACGCTTTCCTCAGACGGAAACTGGAAATATATAAATATACGCAGACTTTTTATTTACATAGAAGAAAGTATAAAGGTTAACATAAACTGGGCGGTATTTGAACCAAATGACGCTACTCTCTGGTCACGCGTTAAAGGAACTATTGAGCTTTTTTTGAACACTTTGTGGCGTGATGGCGCACTTCTGGGTTCATCTCCTGGAGAGGCATTTTATGTAAATGTAGGCTTGGGTACTACCATGACACAAGATGATATAGCAAACAGAAGATTAATCTGCGAAATAGGCGTCGCTCCAGTTCGTCCTGCCGAGTACGTAATATTCCGTATCACGCAATACATGCAGAATTAAGGGTTATAAAGAAAGGATTAGTAACATGGCTACAGTATATCCATTCAAAAAATATAATTATATTGTCACTGTCGGGGATTTGGGCGACATGGGATTTTCAGAGGTAAGTGCTCTGGATATTTCGTCTGATCCTATCGAATACAGGGAAGAAAATTATAAGCACATAACTCCCATAAAGCAGCCAGGTCTTGTAAAATATGGAAATGTAACCCTTAAATGGGGTATTACATCGAATATTGATTTACACAACTGGATGAAGTCAATCGTAGACGGCGGAGGTGCCGATATCAGTAAAATCCAGAAAAATATCGATATCACACTTGTCGATGACGTTTCGCATATGGAGCTGGCAAGGTGGACCATTAAGAACGCTTGGCCAATAAAATATACCACTCCCGATTTTAATGCTACTGCAAATGAAGTTGCGATAGAACGGCTTGAGCTTGCACATGAGGGTGTTGAAAGAAAATCTTAAATTAATAAAGGATAATATTTATTATGTTTCAAACAGAATACGACTTTACACTTCCCGTCGGACTTTTAATTAACGGAGAGATATTAAAAAGCGGTAAAATGCGGCTGGCAACAGCAGGTGATGAAATAAATGCGGCTATGAAATCGCGAAACAATCCAGAATATATGATTATATATCTTCTGGCAAGTGTGGTAAGCTTTAACGGCATCGGAAATATTACAAATAAAGAAATAGAATCGCTGAGGACAGTCGATTTTACGTTTCTACAAAATATGTATAACACTATAAATGATGCCGAGCCTATGATAATGAGGATAACCTGTCCTCTCTGCGGAGGAAGCTTTACAGAAGAAGTGAATTTTTCTACACCAGAATAGAATTATTCTCTAGTAATTCAAGTACAAATTTATACATTTATATACATTTTTATACATTATTATACCCACCTCGGTACAAAATTATATAGCAATAATGCGAATTATCTGTTATTATATACAAAAAGCATAGTTTAGCGATAAATAATATGCTAAAGGGGCGGATAAGCATGTTTGGGGAAAGATTGCAAGAAATTCGAAAAGAGCATGGATATAGCCAGCAGCAGCTAGCAAATCATCTACATATTTCAGTATATACTGTTTCATCTTATGAGCGAGGGAAAAGTATTCCCGATGATGAAAAACGGGTTGCTATTGCGAAATTATTTGATATTTCCCTTGATTATTTATTCGGTTTAACAAATGTTCGGTGCAGCTATGTTAAGGGTACTCCGCATATAGCAGAAGAAAATATCAATAATATATTAAAATATGCCAACCTAATCAAAAAAGAGATTAATGCTGATAAAGTAAAATAGGATAAACATTTCTTTATATGCAAGCCGAGACTTTGTGCAGTAATTGCACAAAGTCTCGGCTTGTTTAGTGTGTAATTTATTTTTTCTTTGGAATATTACCATATTTTTCCTGTGCAGTGTGATACTTAAACAGCAAATCTATTAACCTACGGTCGATTGAATCCCAATTGTGCTGAGGAAAGCATGGGCATAAAGCATGCTCTTTGCCGTTATGGACAACGTTTATTGTAAAAATTTTATTATTTCCACCCTTAGTGCAGCCTAAACAATGGTTGCAAGCTTTACATATGCTAACAAAATGTCCTTTTAAATCCTCGTCGAGATTTTCAAAATCCCCAAGCATAGCTTTTTCACCAATACCATCTATAGTTCCAAAACTAAACTGCTGGTACTTCCGCGAATTGTAACCGATTAAATAGCCGCCGATGCTATTTTTAAAGCTTATATTATACCCAATACCTGTAGCGGTGAAACCACATTCAAAATACGCAGTGTACCCATTTTCAAGGCATCGATTTTCGAGTTCTGATAAAAGCCCACTCAAATTATTTAAGCTGTCAGTTCTCTGAAGCAGATAATGAAAATCATTCGAAAAGGAACAGCAGGCAAAATTCGCAAGTAAAAACGGCGTCCATTTATTAATATCCACTGGTACCTGCATGGCAAGAAGCTTCAGGCTATGTAATAATGTATCATCGCCGATAACCGAGCTAATAGAAATACCTGTTTTACTCTTTATAACATCAAGACCAACTTCGTTAAGAAGTACTTTATATTGAGGCTTATAAGCAGCTTTGTTTTCCTTTAATAATGCATTGTCAATCATCAAACAGTTTTGATTTATCTCACCGTGCAGAGAAGCGATGTATAGGCATTTATAAAATTCAAACAATGCCCTGTAGACAGATTGATATTTCTTGTCCAGCTCAGGCTTCATATTGTTAACCTCGTATGATTGATAAGCTTCATCCTTATAATCTGTAAGGTCTAGTAACATAGGGTTTTCATACAACTTATTAATTATTAGCTTCATGAATTCATGCAGCTTTCTCTGGCTTTGTTCATTAGCAATATTAGATTGTATTGGTACAAAATCAGAATACATCAGGTTTAATCCGTATATTACACGATGTGCAAGGGTATCAAAGGTTGTTGTCAGCTTAATATTCATATAGCCTCCGTATCTTTTAAGTATTTTTTTCACATGGTATCATACTCTAATTTTAATATGCTCATCAATAGATCAGAATAATATTTACCCTCGATATAGGCACCCTCACGCTCTGTTCCTTCGTGGATAAATCCGCATTTTTCGTAACATTTGATAGCGCGATTATTATATTCAAGTACCCTTAAATCAACCCGATGAAGTGAAAGAGTGCAAAAAGCGAACTTAAGAACCTCGAGTGTAACCTTTGTACCAAGCCCTTTGCCGAATAAAGTTTCATCAAAGATGCCAATAGAATAAGTTGCTTTATTATCATCTTTATTGATACTAAGCTTAGCGATACCAACACATTTACCAGCAACTTCAATTATCCACTGGCAGGGGTGTTGGCAGACACTTTCATACCATTCACGCAGTTTATCAATTGTAAAAGGTTGAAGCCCGACAGTACTTCCTCCGCACATTTTTACAAACTCAGCCGACCTGCCAAGTGCGAGACGGTCAGTTATATCACTTTCTTTTGGTAACCTTAAAATAAAGTCATCACATTCAATATAGGGTGCAGTGTTCATAATTCACCTCTTTTTGTAAATTCGCTTCATCAATATTATATATCAAGCTGTCAATAAAAGCAAGTTAAAGTTGAAATTATATATCTGTATAACTATGAATTTTCTTGACAATAGATGATAAACGGGGTTATAATGAATTATGATAAAAAATGCACAGTGAAAGGCGATATATAATGAGAATAGGCGGAAGCGTTGAAAGACATTATTCTAGCCCAGAGGAGTGGCTAGCACTTGTTAAGGAATTAGGTTACCGTGCGGTTTTGCCACCGTTTGACAGTACTGCTGACGACAGCATCAAGCAGGCGTACTTGAACTGCATAAAAGAAAACGACCTCGTTATCGGCGAAGTAGGCGTTTGGCGTAATACCCTCTCGCCAAATCAAGCCGAAAAGAAAGCGGCTATGGATTACGCAAAAAACCAGCTTGCATTTGCCGACGAAATCGGTGCGAATTGCTGTGTAAATATTGCTGGAAGCCGCGGCGAGATTTGGGACGGCTTCTGTGCTGATAATTACACCGAAGAAACGTATACCTTAATTGTAGATTCTGTAAGAGAGATTATCGATGCCGTGAAACCGAAACGGACATTCTATACGCTCGAATCTATGCCTTGGATGGTACCTGAATCACCCGAGGATTATATTAAGCTTATTAAGGACATCGACCGCAAGGAATTCGGCGTGCATCTCGATTTTGTAAATATGATAAACTGTCCGAGGCGTTATGTAATCTGCGATGCCTTTATAGAGCATTGTTTCAAGCTGCTCGGTTCTAATATCAAGAGCATTCACGGCAAGGACGTCCTCATGGAGAACCGCTACACCACCGTTATAAATGAGGTTATGCCGGGTAAGGGTGTAATCGATTATAAAAAAGTAACGCTTCTCTGCGAAACGCTAGGACCAGATACCGTGCTTTTTGTCGAGCATCTACCAGATTTTGAAAGTTATAAAGAAGCTGCTGGTTATGTCAGAGAGCAGGCGATTTTGGCTGGAGTGACGGTGTAGGAGGATAAATGAATAATTTAACACACGATTCAAACATAATAACCCGTGAATATCTCGATTCTATTCTGGTCGAAATGAGGCATATTGATGCTGTTCTACCGAGTACCAGCTTCAAGCTGTACGGGTATGATTTCGACACGCCTGTTATGATGGCGGCATTATCGCATCTCAACAACGTTCATGACAACGGCATGGCCGAGATGGCTAAGGGTGCCTTTATGGCAAATGCTGTCAACTGGGCTGGCATGGGCGAAATGGACGAGCTGGAACGAATTACTGCGACTGGCGCAAAAACTATTAAGATAATCAAGACCTACGAAAATAACGACGAGATATTCGCTCGTATTGAGGAGTCAATTAAGCTCAGGGTTATCGCAATAGGTATTGATGTAGATCATGCTTTCAATCATAACGGCGAATATGATAATGTTCTTGGGTTTAAAATGAGTGGTAAATCGCTTAGCGAAATCAAAGAATTTGTGAAATTTTCAAAGGTACCTTTTATTATTAAAGGTGTTCTAAGCGAGCAGGACACATATAAATGCCTCGAAGCAGGTGTTCGAGGCATTGTGGTTTCTCATCATCACGGTATAATGAATTATGCAGTTCCACCGCTTATGATACTGCCAAAAATAGCGAAAATTGTCGAAGGTAAAATCCCGATTTTTGTCGATTGCTGTATTGAAAGCGGTATGGATGTGTTTAAGGCTTTGGCTTTAGGGGCGACGGCAGTAAGTGTCGGTAGAGCAATTATGAAGCCGCTCAGCGAAAACGGTGCAGAGGGTGTACGGGATAAAATAATATCCGTTACAAAAGAGCTTAAAGGCGTCATGGCGAGAACTTGTTGTGGGGGGCTTTCGGATATTGATGAGAGCTTGGTTTGGCATAGGAAGTAGTAAAAAACTTGTATTGTTACCCAATACAACCAAGAATCTTAAAGTTAACGTGATTATTTAGAATGTTGCGTATTTTCGTTATAAAATCAGCCTTCTATGTTTATTGTATCATACAAGGCTATTTTATATAGATTTTATGGGTTAAAATTATCAATCGAAATGAATTTTTAATTTAGATATTTTCTGTGTTCCATCTGGCGTTTCCTTAATTATGGTCAGCACATAATCACCCGATTTTTTTGCTTTAATTGTACCAGTTCCGGGGTCCACTAACAAATTTTTTGAATTTGATAGTAATGTAATTTTCATTGCGTTCGGATCTCCAATAAAATCTGTAACTATCTCCATTCCATATGGAATATTGTTTATTTTTACCTCTACCGATTTTCCAACTATTAATTGCTTTTTCGAAACAGTTGCGGTAACTTGATTTACAATCGGTGTTGCAATATTAACTTTTGCAGGAAGGATAACATAGCTTCCACCGCTTATATTAGGTAATGTTACAAAACCAGACTTAGATATTTTTATCTCACCGATAAGGGTATCTTCAAGCTTACCAGTTTTTTCGTTTAGCCTGTAAACAACTGCTTTACCACCAGTTTTTAACCCAGGAACATCTTCAAGCTTAACCTTTAGATCAGTTCCAGCCGGTATGCTCTCGTCAATCGTTATTATTGCACCTTTACCTGCATTCTTAGTATCCTTCGCAAGTTTATCAGCCAGCTTCTTATTATCAGAGGCATTACTTATTGACAGTGTAAACTTAACATCTCCCGTTGCTGCTGTAGCCGCTGGATCTATTTCCCACTGAGCTAGTGCTTTCCCTTTGCTATCTCTTTCCACAACGCGGATTGTCTTTCCTGCCTCCATAGCAGCCTTAACAGAGCTCTGACTTAATATTACGGAGTTTATGTTTAAATTACTATTATCCGGTTGTTTTACTAATATTGATATAGTATCAAGCTTTTTATTTATAATCTTATTCTTAAGTATTGCATCGCTAATATCAAGATTAATATCAACACGTTCTCCGGCTCTTAAAGCTTTTTTAAGCTGTTCATCAGTAATGCTTATTGTAAGATTTACTGTGCCGTTCTTTGTTGTCTCTGTTGCTTTTGTAACATCAATTTCTGCAACTCCTATTGTTGCATTTTTTCCATTAGTGATTATACGCACATCTGAAGTACCGGCTGCGGAGCCGCTTCCACCTCCGCCTCCGCCTAAGCTTTGATTTTCCTCAGCGGCTTTGGTTAAGATAGTCGTCATAATCTCACTGTCGTCCATATATTTTTTAATTGCAATTGCTTTAATTGTAGTTGTATTATTAATAATGATTGGTTCCGAATAAACAAGACTTGCGACTGTTGGCTGTGTGCCATTTAGTGTATAATAAATCATTGCATTTTCAGTTGCAGATGTAAGAACCACTGTCTGACTGTCAGTGAAAGTGCCGCTGTTTGGTGTTGATGCAGGCGTTTTCACTTTATTAAACGGCAACTGTACGCTGTCACTTACAGCTTCGCTGGCATTATAACCCGTTTTAGCCGCCATACGCTTGTAGCCCTTGACTGTTGTGCCTGCAAGACAGTTTGTTTTAGTATTTGTACCGCTCCAAGTCGTTCCGTCAAAGCTGTATTCTGCTCCGGTCGTCGTCGGAATAGTAACAGTATAGGTTGTATCACCTGTGCTTACATAGGTAAGCGTAAACGCCGCTGGTGCGTTTTGGTTTTGATTTCCTGCATTCTTTGTGAATGTCACAGACATAACTGTACTGTTGGTCATGTTAGCTTTTACCGCAATCGCCTTAACAGTAGTTGTAGCATTTAAAGTAAACGCTCCTGTATACTTAGTGCTTGCGGTTGTTGGCTGTGTTCCGTCAATCGTATAGTAAATCGTTGTGCTTGTTGTCACAGATGAAAGTGTTACAGACTGACTGTCAGCAAATGTACCGCCATTTGGTGTCGCTGTAGGAGCTTTCACTTGAATAAGAGGTAATACAACACTGTTATTTACTGAGTTGCTGGCATTATAACCCGTTTTAGCCGCCATACGCTTGTAACCCTTGACTGTTGTGCCTGCAAGACAGTTTGTTTTAGTATTTGTACCGCTCCAAGTCGTTCCGTCAAAGCTGTATTCTGCTCCGGTCGTCGTCGGAATAGTAACAGTATAGGTTGTGTCACCTGTGCTTACAGAAGTAAGCGTAAAGGCTGCTGGTGGGTTTTGGTTTTGATTTGAAATAGATTGATTAGAAAGAGTATATGTACCTGATACAAGACTGTAGTTGTTAGCTTTATCTGTATTCTTTAGGGTTACTGTTATTGTGACCGTTTTGTTTGAACCTGAGGCAGCACTAAACACACCTGTTGCAGTATAATCAGTATTTAATGTTAATGTCTCGCTATTCTTTAAGCCTGAAAAGGTAACACCTGTCACTTGAGCAGTTGTTGTGCCATCATATGTTTTGGTACTGACGGTTGCACCTGTGATTGTAAGCGGTGCTTTTGTTATTTTAGCAGGTACACTTACTGTGCTGCTTGAAAGTGTATATTTGCCATCAGTATTTCCTGCAAGAGCCAGATCAACTGTTAGATTACCGCTTACCGCATTTTTACTGCCATATACCCTCGGAGTTGCTGTCACGGTTACGCTGCTGTCAGCAGCGAGGATACCGGTAACGAGACTGCCGGATGCGGCACCTTTAGCTGTAGTACCGTCATATACCTTGCTTATTACGTATGTTCCCGCTGTCACTGTAAGAGATTTAGCAGACACAGTCAAGGTATAGCTTACATCAGTTTTTGACCAGCTGCCTGTAACAGCTGCTGCCGATGCAGTAATCTTCGCAGTACCGGGCTTTAATATTGTGACCTCGCCTGTACTTGAATTTACGGTTGCGACCACAGGTGTATCGCTTGAGTAAGTAACGGCACCTGTACCCTCGGAAAGTGTCGCTGTTTGAGTAAATTTCGCATCTCCATAAGTTTTACTCACCGCATTGCCAGTTACACCGTTAAATGCGACGGTTTGATCTGCCTCCGTGGTTGTCACTCCGTCAACCTTTAAGAAACCGGTGTTTAAGCTTTTTTTATAGTTGATACCATTATCATCGCCGGATTTTGCCCATTTGACCTCTGCCCCCGTTGGGTATACAACCAGATCGGTTGACTCACCTCTTTTATATTCGGTTGTATTTTTTTCGCTATCCCATGACGCTAATATACCATCTGTAATATTGAGTACAAGATCACCAGGATCCTCATTATAATTATAGATAATATCACTCACATCACCGTTATCACCTTTACTGTAACCGAATATAATACCTCCGGAAATATTAAATTCACATTCACCATCAGCGTATATAATACCGTATACCAATTCCGGAATCTCATATGGAGTATCAGGATCATAGTCGGGATAACTTCCAGGATTGTCCCAATAATCTTCGTTAAAATCAGGATTATCTAACCAAATACCCCAGAACATACCCGTTGAAGTAATAATGCCATTTGTTATTGAAAGGTTTGAATATTCACAAGCAATGGTAATGCTTCCTTCACCTGTTGCTAAAATCCTTCCGCTTGAAACTGAAACACCAGAAGCGTAAGCCTTAACACCAAAGCTGCCTTTACCCTCTGCTGTTAAAGTTCCTCCTTTAATTTCCAGTGAAGTATTGTTACAATAAACAACATCACCTTCTTTTCCGGTTGTTGTAAGAATACCATTGTTAATAGTAATCTTACCATTATTTCCCATATAAATTACATCGCCATAATTTCCGGATGCTGTAAGATTACCATTATTGATAACGACGCTAGTATTACTAGCATAATTAATGTAAAGACAATTCGCTCCTGTTATAGTACCACCATTTATAATGATTGTCGCATTTTCACCGATACAGTTTATTGCATTACAATCTGATGTAATTATAGCATTATCTGATATTGTGATATCTCCCATGCTTTCAATTGCTGTACCATAACTTGAACCGTCACCTGTCCCAATAACAGTTCCGCCCGATACTGTGATACTGGATGCTTCAGAATACATTCCAATACCGTCACCAGCTCTATTACTAATTCCCGCAACTCTTCCTCCGGTTATTATAAAATCAATCGAAGCACCTGTGTCGAAGGGTACCATTACAGCGACAGGTGTAGAAAAATTGTATTCATCAATTATATTTTTTTCTATCTCAATTTCCCCTGATGCCATTTCAAATATACCTGCACCATCAACCTGTAATAAAGTAGTTAAGTCTTCATCTTCAGATTTCATTTTTAATGTTGCATTCCATATTACCTTTACACCTGAATCAATATCAAGTTCCAAAGTATTCTTAACACCAGTTAGATTACCGTTAATTGTTACTACAGTATCATTAGCAGATAACTCTGCAGTAAGCCCATCACCGATTGCGCCATCTAACTTCTCGTCGCTACTGTAAGTTTCAATTATTGACTTAATCTCATTTGCGTTTTCACTAAGTGTTTGAACCTTTATTCCTTCGCTGTATAAAGTACTCCAATTATCATACACATAATATTCACCGGGGTCATCTGAAGCAAGATACAGTACAGCGGCTACATTATGTTCTCCTGTTGTGAACTCTGCACTTACTGCTACTGTTCCGAAAATACTGTAATTTTCATCATATTTTGAGCTTAATAAATCAAATTCAGTATAATTGATGATTTCCAGATCGGTATCATCATAATCTACCCTAGTTACTGGTTCATTCATTTAAAAAGTCCGTCATCATCTATAAATCGTTAATCTGATATTACAGTATTAAAATTGCCTTCATCATAATACTCGAATAAGTACATACGATTACCGGTAAGTTCATATGCACTTTCATTATTTGAAAAACTATATTTAATGACAAAATCATTTGATTCTTCTGATACAACACCATGCGGAAGCTTATACCAATTTAAGCTTAAATATCCATCAATGCCATCTGCCGATGCATTAATGATTACTGGCAATGCCATAAAAAACATGGAGATAGATAAAATCATCGCCATAAATCGTTTAGATAATCCTTTTTTGCTTAGTATATTCATATTAGCCCTCCATTTTTTGCATTCTATAGATGCAATTAATATTATTCATTATACACCATATGTTTTGATAACTTGTGTATAACTTGTTAATAATTTATTAAGGTTTTTTGTCCAATATTTAAACATTAAAATAAAAAATCCGCCCCCATATAAACCACGGAGACAGAATTAAATTCTTTTATCAACTTAGTCTCATCAACGTCCTTACATAACTACGCTGTCTGGAAGATGGCGGAAAAAGTCTGTATTTTATCTTAGTTAAAATTTTTTTCTTATTTCCTATTAAAAAATCAGCCCTTTGAAGCATACATATTTTAATTTCACTATTTTGACTTAGATAATTAAAATAAATCCCAAAAATCCATTCTGCCAAAAAGCCTTCTGTACGCATTTCCTGTTTAGTATATCCTGTTTTATCAGAAGCCTTTTCGTATTTCGCAAGAACATCGAATAGAAATTGACAATATTCATTAAAATATTTTTTTTGTAATATATACATATTACAAAAAACAAGTTTTGTACTTACCATATAATTTTTACACGCTAAAGCATATTGCGGGAAATCTTCATTAATAATGTTAATAATTAAATCTAAATCCTTAATATACTGATATGGTGCAGTTGCATAATAATCATATGCACTTTGATACATTTCTTCGGGATAAGGTGCTATTATATCATATTGAGATATTTTGTCAATTAGTTTATCTGAATTATCTAAGTTATAACCCATTAAATCATAGTTGCCTTGCGAAATGTCATCTAATAAAAAATATGGGTGCTTATTTATTTTATTAAATGATAAAAAACGTCTGTAATGAAAAAAGCCATAATAATCTAAGTCTTGATTTTTCCAAGCCCAATATTGGGCTGTTAGCTCACAATAGAACGGATTTTTTTCTGATATATTGTCACCTGTATTATCCTGTAGCATTTCCGGAAAAGTATCCTCAGATAAGGCTGATCCAACTTGAATTGGTTGTAATAAAGGATGTGATGGGAAAGCCATTTGTTTATGACACGCAATAAAAATTTTTATGTTCATTTCTACTTATCTTCCAAATACACTTTTTTATACTCATCATAAACATTATTTAACATAACGGACAATGAATATTTTTCATAAACTCGTTCCTTAGCATTGTTTCCAAATAATTCCCTCATATCATCACAATCAACAAGTGTTTGAATAGCGTCATGTAATTCATCAGAATTCCCGGCAGCTACTGTTAATCCTGTTTTATTATGAACACTTACAGAAGGAACGCCTGTTGGAAGATCGGTATTTATTACCGGTTTTCCATAAACCATCGCTTCCAGTTGAACAATACCAAAAGATTCGCTGGTATTAATAGAAGGAAATACCAAAAAATCGCAATCCGCAAATATTTCTTTTAAATCGTTTCCTGATTTTACTCCAAGAAAGTGGATTTTCTTCAATAAATTAAAATCCTTTGCCTTATCTAGCAATTGCTGCTCCATAACTCCGCCGCCTACAATAAATAACTCGGCACCATTGATGTTTTTAAATGCTTCAATTAAAATATGCACACCTTTAAAATATACTAATCTGCCTACAAATAAAACCTTTTTATTTGATTTGTTGATCAACAAATCACTTAAAACAGGCTTACGTTCAATATTCTCATATTCAGAAATGTTAATTCCCAGCGGTATTTCGATACATTTTTCCTTGTACTTACACAAGAATGTGGAATTTTCAGCAATTTGAATTGAAGACACAAAAATTTCATCAGCTCTTTTTAATGTATAATTAATAAATGGCTTGACTAATTTTACTAAACGCTTTTGTTTAATAATATCGCCATGCCATGAAATTATTATTTTACCTTTAAAACCAGATAAAATCAAAGATAAATCCGCTAAAGGAAAAGGCTCATGTATATGAATGATGTCAGCATCCCTAATATATTTTCTTAATCTAAATATATACGGTATGGAAACCGGCATGGAAAAAAATATACCAAGACTGCTTTCGCGAATTACTTTTACATCGTTTATCTCATCATATTCGCGTTTTCCCTTTGGCTGACACGTATAAACAATCATTTCTATTCGATCAGATAAACCTTCGGAAATCTGTTTAACTACATTTTCAATGCCGCCAATCCATGGAAAATAAAGCTTACTTAATTGTACGACTTTCATTTTTTCGACCATTCCTCTCGAGGCGTAAAACGACGATTTTAAAGCAAATCAAAGATTTGCTTCAAACTTTTCTCCGGTTTATGATTTCTTTAATAAAAACTCTTGATATTGATCACAAATAGTTTTGGGATCTCCAAAAGCTATTTGATTTCCCTGGTCAAGCCATAACACCTTTGTACTCATTGCTCTTATCTGCTCTAATGAATGCGAAACTAGAATCGTAGCTACGCCGTTATTTATTATCTGTTTCATTCTATTTTCACTTTTTATTCTAAACGCTCCATCTCCAACAGATAACACTTCGTCAAGTATTAAAATGTCAGGTTCAACTAAACACGCGATAGAAAAAGCAAGTCTTGATTTCATACCTGATGACAGATGCTTAAAAGGTCTGTCCACAAATTCATTTAACTCAGCAAATGCAATTATTTCATTAAATTTTTTATTCATAAATTCTCGTGAATACCCTAACATAGCTCCGCGCAGATAAGTATTTTCTAATACTGTCAAATCACCGTCAAAGCCAGAGCTTAACTCAAGAAATGCTGCTATTCTCCCATTCACTGTTACAGAGCCTGTTGTTGGTTTCATAATTTGCGTTACAGCTTTAAGAAGCGTCGATTTTCCGGCGCCGTTTGAACCAATAATTCCTAGCAAATCACCTTTATCTATTGAAAAGCTAACATTTTTTACAGCCCAAAATTCTTTTATTTTATATTGCCGTTTTATTTTTTTTATTACATAATCCTTTATACCAATATCTTTAAAATCGCCTATCGTATACTTAACCGAAACATTCTTTACATCAATAACAGACATAATCCCACCTTAAATTAAACGTAGAAAATAAATTTATAATTTTTTACTTTATATATCACCATGCCGATAACCATAACAATAATAGCATACCCCGCGCATAATAGATGCAACAATAAACTAGGAACTGTATTATATATCACAATTTGCCTAAAATAGGTGATATACACATAAACAGGGTTAAAATAAAACATTGTTTGGAATGCCGGACTATATGAATCAATAGTATAAAAAATAGCTGAAAAATACATCAAAGCCATTTTGAATATATCATATAGGTATTTAATGTCTTTAAAAAAATATATAATGCCGAAAGTATAAG